>JAQVYP010000001.1 GCA_029004655.1 Oscillospiraceae bacterium
TATTATAATATTTCAAGCACCTGTTGCTCGTCACGGTGAGCGGCAACCGCAAAATCTGTGCATATTATAACATTCATTCTTCGAATTTATGGTATAATATAAAATAAACTATTTTATAAAAAGGAAGTGTCAGAATGTCAGATGTTGTTTATAATGTGACTATTTTTGGCTTGAAATTTAACATTAAACCGGTTGCATTTACATTGCCTTTTGGCGGTGGCTGGGATATTTATTGGTATGGTATTATTATCGCAACCGGTTTTTTGCTTGCAATTATTTATGCTTGGAAAAATGCCGAAAGATTTAATTTAGATATTGATCGACTGATCGACGTCGTTTTGGTTTCAACCCCTGTTGCAATTTTGTGCGCTCGTTCTTATTATTTGATTTTTGATGGTGAAAAACTATCTGGAATCTCCGAATTTTTCGGAATGGATGGTTCGGGATTTTCAGGACTTGCCATTTATGGCGGAGTTATCGGAGCAGCGGTTTCCGCAATTATAATGTGCAAGGTGCGCAAGGTTAATGTTTTAGATGCGCTTGATATATCCGCTCTCGGATTCTTGATTGGCCAAGGAATAGGCCGTTGGGGGAATTTCTTCAATCAGGAAGCTTTTGGTTCTGCAACGGGCAGCGATTTTTGGGGCATGACAAGTGAAAATGTTGCGTCTGAACTTGGAACAGGAAAGCTTGCACATCCATGCTTTTTGTATGAATCAATTTGGTGCATTGCCGGATTCTTCCTACTCCATAAACTCAGCAAGAACCGTAAATTCTCGGGACAAATTGTGTTGGGATATGGCGTATGGTATGGCTTTGGACGCACTATAATTGAGGGATTGCGTACTGATAGTCTTTACATAGGACCTTTCCGTGTTTCTCAAATGCTTTCACTTTTGTTGTGTATAACTAGTGTTGTTGTTTATACTTTAATAATCAAGCGCAGAAAAGAATCGGAAAAAGATACGGAATACGTTCCGATTTTCGGTGATCTTGATGATATAATAGCTGTTGGTGAAGAAACCGATCAAGAGGAGACCGGCAGTGAGCCCGAATATACTTCAACCTTCGGAAGTCTTGATGATACAGTAGCTTACGGTAATAATTGTGAAGATATAGAAGAAAAAAATGAAGTCGATCAGAACACATCTGATGACACGAAAATTGATTAACTTATAAATTTCAGGATGAAACGCTTCGGAGCGGCAATAAGGAGATATTAAATATGGCACAGATTATTGATGGAAAAGCAATATCACAGGCAGTTAAGGATAGAGTTGGCAAAGAGGTTGCCGAGCTCAATGAAAAAAGAATAACTCCGGGCTTAGCAGTTATAATTGTCGGAGCCGATCCAGCTTCTTTGGTTTATGTCGGATCCAAAAAGCGGGCTTGCAGTGCTCTTGGTATGTATTCAGAAGAACATTCATTGCCTGAAAACGTATCTCAGGAAGAGCTTCTTGCCCTGGTGGAATGCCTTAATAACCGCAGTGATATTAACGGAATTTTGTGTCAGCTTCCACTGCCAAAACATCTTGATGAAAAGTCAGTTATAAATGCTATTTCCCCTGAAAAGGATGTGGACGCATTTCATCCGGCAAATGTTGGTCGTATTATGATTGGAGATTACGACTTTCTACCTTGTACCCCTGCAGGTATAATGGAAATGTTGGTCGCTTCAAATATTGATGTTTCGGGTAAACATTGTGTTGTAATCGGTCGTTCAAATATTGTTGGCAAACCAATGGCAATGCTGATGCTGCACAAAAATGCAACCGTCACTATTTGCCATTCAAAAACAAAAAATTTGTCGGAAATATGCCGTCAAGCTGATATCTTGGTTGCGGCGGTTGGTCGTGCAAGGTTTGTAACAGCTGATATGGTGAAGCCGGGCGCAGTTGTTATTGATGTTGGCATGAACCGTCCCGATGGCATACTTTGCGGTGATGTCGATTTTGATGAGGTTTCCAAAGTTTGTTCTTCAATAACGCCTGTTCCGGGTGGAGTTGGACCTATGACAATTGCAATGCTGATGCAAAACACCCTTACAGCAGCAAAACGTCAAAATGGGATCGTATAAAACCTAATAAATAAAAGGATGTGATAAAAGTGAAAAAGACAATTCTTTCAATTTTTGTCATGGCTTTATTACTATCGCTTTTTACTTTCCCAGTCCAAGCTGAAACCTATTCATTTAAACAAGAAAACCTTAGAATTGGTTTCTCGGATGAATATACAGTTTTAACCCCAAGCAATTTAAATAAAAACAGTGATATAGTTGAGGCTATTGGCCATTCAGTTACATCGCTTAAAACCAACATGCAAAATAACGGCATTATTTTAATGGCAGTGACAGACAAAAACCAGCACCAAATACAACTGAAATCTGCTACAACCACCTTTACATCAGAAATTGTATCACTGTCTAGCTTATCCGGCACTCAACTCGATACTGTAGCAACCCAGCTTGTCGGAAAAGATTATGAAGTGGCATATAAAAACAATATAGTGTTTCTTAAAATCAAAACATTAACAAGCGAGTATACTTCAGTTCAATATGTCACTGTGGAAAACGGCAAATTGTACACACTGGTGTATTACGGCGCTGATCTGTCAAGATTAGACACGGTTTTAAATTCACTTATTATAACAGAAATTAGCGGTTTTTCGTTGCTTGATGGCACAACTGTTTTGCAAATTGTGCTTATATCGATTGTCATTGTTGCTGTTATGGTTGCAGTTGTTTTATTAATTATTTCTTTTATTAAAGATTATAAAGATCGTAACGGTGAAAACGACGTTAGAGATTATATAAAAATAAAACGCAGAAAATTCTAGCATTTACAAACTTAATATAGTTATTTTAATATTTTAATATTTGATTAAATTATGGAAAACAATAAAGTTAAAGTATTATTATTGACAAGTATATTTATTCGTGATAAAATTCTTAAATGTAGCGTAATATAAATTTTTTACAATATATTTTACTTTGCAGAATTTTGACCGCACTAATGCTTTTTTTGAAAGTATTAGGAAAAAGAGGCCGGACGGACAGCCGGGTCAAATGCCGATTGGCAACTTTGTTGCCTTATTGATTAAGCTAAAGTGCAATAATGCGTTGATGCTTACTTTTTATAAGTTGGTTACTTAAAACCGTGTGTGGAGAACACATCACACTTGTGAAACGATCAATAAGAGTAGTAAAAGTATTTTGCTTGGGCAAAAATGTGCTATATAGACTCTGATTCTTGTCAAATATTGCGTTGATTTTTCAACTCAGTAAATACGGATGAATTATCGAAGAACACAAGTGTAACCGGTTTTAAACCGTCTCTTGAGTTCTTTTTATTTGCAAATTTCTAATTAAAAGGAAGCGGTATTATGATCAGTAATATACAAGAAAAATTAAAACTTTATGGATTTAATAATCTTACAAAGTCGCTAAGCTTTAATATTTTTGATGTTTGCTATGCCAAAACTGAGCGTGAGCAAAAAGATTACATCGAATATATTGACGAACAATACAATTCCGAGCGTCTTACTGCAATCATCACAAATGTTGCAAAAATGATTGGCGCCACTGTTTTAAGCATTTCTCGTCAGGATTATGAGCCTCAAGGCTCCAGCGTGGCATTTTTGATTGCTGAGGAATCTGTTGCTAAGCGTTTCACCGCTAATGATGAAGAGATATTGGCTCATCTTGATAAAAGCCATATCACCGTTCATACCTATCCGGAGTTTCATCCTGGCACATCAATTTCAACTTTCAGAGTGGATATAGATGTTGCCACATGCGGTGAAATCACCCCGCTTAGCACACTGGACTATCTGATTGGAAGCTTTGATTCCGATATTATCACAATGGATTATCGGGTCAGAGGATTCACAAGGGACATGACTGGCCATAAGCTGTTTATTGACCATGAAATTACATCAATTCAGGATTACATTGACAAGAAAACACTTCAACGATATGATGCTATTGACATCAATGTTTACCAGTCCAATATTTTTCACACCAAATTGCTGATAAAGGACATTGAACTTCAACACTATCTTTTTAATACTGATGTATACGAGCTTCCGCCAAAGGTGCGCCTTGATATTTTGAACAACCTTCACCGTGAGATGATTGAAATATACAGTGGCACAAATGTCTATTTGGGTGCAGATAAAAATGAATAATGAAGATCAAAATAAAGCCCCAATAGCTGAGGCTTTGACAAATTTTAAAAAAATGAGGGTTGTCCCATTTGACGTGCCGGGGCATAAGCGCGGTAGAGGAACGCCCGAACTTTCAAGTTTTTTAGGGAAAACCTGCCTCGAAACCGATGTTAATTCCATGAAACCGCTTGATAATCTTTGCCATCCGATTTCCGTAATTCGTGAAGCAGAAGAACTGGCGGCAGATGCTTTTGGAGCAGTGCAAGCATTCTTTATGGTGGGTGGAACAACATCAGCCGTGCAATCCATGATTTTATCGGTATGCAAAGATGGAGATAAAATAATTTTACCCCGCAATGTTCACCGCAGTGCAATCAACGCAATAATTCTTTGCGGTGCTATACCTGTTTATATTAATCCGCAAACCGATTGTAATCTGGGTATTTCACTTGGCATGAAAACAGATGATGTGATTCGTGCTATGTTGGACAATCCTGATGCAAAAGCAGTGCTTGTTAACAATCCTACTTATTATGGCATTGTGTCTGATTTAAAAGCAATTACAGAGGCCGCACATAAGTTACGGATAATGGTGTTGGCAGACGAGGCTCACGGTACACACTTCTATTTTGGCGATGACATGCCTATCTCTGCTATGGCAGCAGGCGCAGACTTTGCCGCAGTCAGCATGCATAAATCGGGCGGCTCGCTGACACAAAGTTCCTTTTTGCTTTGTGGTAAATCAGTTAATGTGGGATATGTCAGACAAATTATTAATTTAACCCAAACCACCAGCGGATCATATTTGTTGCTTTCAAGCCTTGATATTGCCAGAAAAACTTTGGCTCTTAAAGGCAGGCAAATATTTAAGCAGGTTCAAGATTTGACCACCTATGCAAGAGAAGAAATTAACCGTATCGGCGACTTTTATGCATATTCCAAGGAAATAGTCAATGGCGATACAATATTTGATTTCGATACAACGAAGCTATCAGTCTACACTTATGATGTGGGGCTTGCCGGAATTGAAATATATGATATTTTGCGGGATGAATTTGATATTCAAGTGGAGTTCGGAGATTTGTCCAATATTTTAGCGTATGTTTCAGTTGGCGATCGAGAACGCGATATTGAACGACTTGTTTCTGCTCTTGCTGAAATAAGGCGTAAATATAAACGTGAAAAAGCCCATTTGCATAAATATGAATATATTAGCCCAACAGTAGCTTTGACTCCTAAAGAGGCGTTTTACAGTGATAAGAAATCAGTACCCCTTGAAACAAGTTGCGGCGAAATATGCACGGAATTTGTAATGTGCTATCCTCCGGGAATTCCGATTCTTGCTCCCGGCGAACGCATAACCAGGGGAATTATTGATTATATTAAATATGCGAGGGAAAAAGGTTGCTCATTAACGGGACCTGAAGATATGGATATTAATTTCATTAATATTTGCAGAAAGGGTGGCTGAAATTGGAACTGTGGTTTTCAGAAAAGCATACCGAAAATGTTAAATTATCAATAAAGGTTAGCGAACATCTTTTTCACGAACAAAGTGGTTTTCAGCAGATAGATGTTTTTGATTCTATTGAGTTTGGGCGTTTTTTAACTCTCGACGGTTACATGATGTTGACCGAAAAAGATGAATTTATTTATCATGAAATGATGGTTCATGTACCAATGGCCGTACATCCATCGATAAAACGTGTTCTGATTATCGGTGCTGGTGACGGCGGTGTGCTTCGTGAATTAATAAAATATGATTACATTGAAAAAATTGACTTGGTGGAAATTGACGCGGAAGTTATAAAGGTTTGCAGAGAATACTTGCCCTTCACTGCATGCGGATTTGACGATGAGCGTGTAAACATCACTTGTCAAGATGGACTTAAGTTCATTCGACATCCACATGATGAATATGATTTAATTATTGTCGATTCTACTGACCCATTTGGCCCCGGAGAAGGCTTGTTTACAAGGGAATTTTACGGAAACTGTTACAAGGCTTTGCACGAAGACGGAATTTTAATCAATCAACATGAAAGCCCGTTTTATAAGGAAGATGCGGCGGCGGTAACATATATTCACAAAAGAATTGTTGAATCATTTGAAGTCGCGCGAGTCTATCAAGCACATATTCCGACCTATCCTTCAGGGCATTGGCTGTTTGGTTTTGCTTCTAAAAAATATCATCCGGTAAAAGATATGAGAGCTAGCGAGTGGAAATCTTTGAATATTAAGACCAGATACTATAATACCAATCTTCATCTGGGATCTTTTTATCTGCCAAATTACGTTGAGGAGTTACTTGTTGATGTGGAATAAAAATGTTGAAACATTTATCGGTTGCGACAGCGACTACGTAGATGCTGATATTATAATGTTCGGTGCTCCATTTGACTCTACAACTTCATATCGTCCGGGCACAAGATTTGCAAGCAAAGCGATCCGTTCAGAATCGTTCGGACTTGAGACCTACAGTCCCTATCAAGATAGGGATATGAGTGAAATCAAAGTTTTTGACGGCGGCGATTTAGAGCTTTGCTTTGGTGATACACAAGTTGCCCTTTCCGCGATAAGCGAGGCTGTCCAAAAAATAATTAACAGCAACAAGCGTCCGTTTATGATTGGTGGAGAACACCTTGTTACATTGGGCGCGGTTCGGGAAACGATAAAAAAATATCCCGATTTACACATAATTCACTTTGATGCACACACAGATTTGCGTGACGATTATCTTGGAGCAAAACTATCACATGCAACAGTTATCAGACGTTGCTACGATTTAGTCGGAGAAGGCAAAATATTTCAATTCGGAATGCGATCAGGCGAAAAATGTGAGTTCCTATTTGCCCGAGAGCACAACATTTTTCATCCGTTTAACCTTAACGGACTTGACAAGGTTGTGGCTCAGTTGCAAGGCAAACCTGTCTATTTTACGCTTGATTTAGATGTTTTGGATCCCTCGATTTTCCCCGGCACAGGAACGCCCGAAGCCGGAGGTATTACATTTATGGAGTTGCTGAATGCAATAATTAATATTGGACAACTTAACATTGTCGGATGCGACGTGAATGAACTTGCACCGATTTACGATCAGAGCGGCTCATCAACGGCTGTTGCATGCAAGGTTGTAAGAGAACTGTTGTTATCAATAGGCAACCGAAAGGAGAATATATAAATATGGGAAAAGCATTAATTATCGGATGTGGCGGTGTGGCAAGTGTTGCCATTCACAAGTGCTGCCAAAATAGTGATGTGTTTGAAGAAATTATGATTGCTAGCAGAACAAAATCAAAATGTGATGCTTTGAAAGCTAAGCTTGATGGCGGGAAAACCATAATTCACACCGCACAGGTTGATGCAGATAATACTGTGGAATTAATTAAGTTGATTGAAAGCTTTAAGCCTGACGTGGTGCTTAATTTGGCATTGCCATATCAGGATTTAACTATAATGGATGCGTGTCTGGCGACAAAAACAAATTATGTTGACACAGCCAATTATGAGCCGCTTGATACTGCAAAGTTTGAATATAAATGGCAGTGGGATTATAAAGAGCGCTTTGAAAAAGCAGGAATAACCGCACTGTTGGGCAGTGGCTTTGATCCGGGTGTCACAGGTGTGTTCTCTGCTTATGCAATGAAGCATGAGTTTGATGAAATTAATTATATAGACATTCTCGACTGTAACGGAGGCGACCACGGCTATCCTTTTGCGACAAATTTCAACCCTGAAATTAATATCCGCGAGGTTAGCGCGAAGGGAAGCTATTGGGAAAATGGTCATTGGGTTGAAACTGAGCCAATGGAAATCAAACGTGAATACAACTTTGATGAAGTTGGAATTAAAGATATGTATCTTTTGCATCATGAGGAGCTTGAATCTCTTGCTCTTAACATCAAGGGAATTAAGCGGATTCGGTTTTTCATGACCTTTGGTCAAAGCTATTTAACTCATTTAAAATGTCTTGAAAATGTTGGCATGACATCAATAAAACCTATCGAATTTGAGGGTAAGCAGATTGTTCCGCTGCAATTTTTAAAAGCGATATTGCCTGACCCGTCAACTCTGGGCCCACGCACTGTCGGTAAAACAAACATCGGCTGCATTTTCCGTGGAAAAAAAGGTGGAAAAGATAAAACCTATTATATTTACAATGTTTGCGACCATCAGGAATGCTATCGTGAAGTTGGCTCACAAGCGATTTCATATACCACAGGTGTACCTGCTATGATTGGTGCAATGCTTGTTATGAACGGCACCTGGAAAGGCGCCGGCGTGTTTAACATCGAAGAATTTGATCCCGACCCATTTATGGATGCATTAAATAAATTTGGGCTGCCGTGGCAAGAGGATTTCAATCCTACATTGGTGGACTGATATGCAAAGTGTTCCGATGTTTGATTTTAAGTCTTTACCCTCACCTTGCTATGTTGTGGACAAGCGACTGCTAGTGCAAAATCTCGAGTTGTTGCATCAGGTAAAACAGAAAACAGGGGCAAAAATTTTGCTTGCACAAAAAGCGTTTGCAATGCATTCACTTTATCCAATGATTCACGAATATCTGGACGGAACCACCGCCAGCGGATTATTTGAGGCTAAGCTCGGGGCCGAAAAAATGGGCGGAGAAACCCACGTTTTTTCACCAGCATATAATAAGAACGAGTTTTCGGAGATCTGCCAAATTTGCGACCACATAATTTTTAATTCCATGAGTCAATGGGAGAAATTCAGTGCAAGCGCCTTAGCCGCCAAAAAAAGTTGTGGATTGCGAATTAATCCTGAATGTTCAACTCAAGAACACGGAATTTATGATCCTTGTTCGCCTTTTTCTAGGTTAGGCATCACTATCGACAATTTTCCTGAAAATCTGCCACAAGGGATTGAAGGCTTGCACTTGCACACGTTGTGTGAGCAAAATGCAGATGCACTGCAAAAAACAATTGAAGCATCCGAGAAAAAATTCGGCAAATATTTTTCACAGATAAAATGGTTGAATCTTGGTGGTGGTCATCACATAACCAGAGCTGATTATGATGTTGAACTGCTGTGCAAAACTATTGAGACAATTAAAAGCCGTTATGGGCTGGAAATATATCTTGAGCCGGGCGAGGCAGTTGTTTTGAATACCGGATTTTTAGTTGCAACTGTGGAAGATATTATAGATAATGGAATGGAAATTGCGATTTTGGACACCTCCGCCTCATGCCATATGCCCGATGTGCTTGAAATGCCATATCGCCCTGAGATTATTGGCGCCGCGGGTTCGGGTGAGGAAGAATATACTTATCGTTTAGGCGCAAACACTTGCCTTGCGGGCGACATTATCGGCGATTATTCTTTTGGCAAACCACTAAACGTGGGCGAGCGCCTGATTTTTTGCGACATGGCACATTACTCAATGGTTAAAAGTAATATGTTCAACGGCATAAATTTGCCATCAATTGCAGTGATTAATATGGATGGTGAGCCGCAAATAATCCGCACTTTTGGCTACGAGGATTATAAAGAACGATTGTCATAAAATAGTATTATACTAATTCCAATTAAAAAGTGACCAAGATTTGCGAGGATTTTGTTTGTGAGACAAGGCGGAGGACGAAGGCGGGCTATCGCCCGCCGAGAACGACAACGCAGTCTCGCAAACAAAAGACCACGAAGATTGGTTGATTTTTATTTGGAATTAGTATTATATAATTAATTAATAGAACCGACCAAAAACAGGACCACCGAATTAACCGGTAGTCCTGTTTTTCATGTATGTATTACAAAATTATTTATTTAAGTATTTCTTCAAATATTTCCGCTTCACCGTTTTTTATAGCACTAATCATATCATCCACGCTATTCAAACGTTTGCTTAGCTGTATTCCGGATAATTTCTCACATCTACCTATATGATTGTCAGTGCCTGCAGATTTTAATAAGTTATAATTGTTTGCATATTCATTGGCCAGTTTGTTTTCAAAGTCAAGTCTGCAAGCATTTATTACTTCAACTGCATCTACTTTGCGTGGTAATAATCTAATCATACTGATATAGCTTGCTTCGCGAAAGGGATGTGCATGGACTATAAATCCGCCATTTGCGCGAACAAGATCACAATATTCATTTGTGCTAATATCAATAATTTCAGGATGTTCCAATAGCCATTCCTTACTAAGCCCATATGTCAAAAAGTCTGTACCTCTATATGAATACTCCCATCCAAAAAATACACTGATTCCAAGCTTTTTGCCTTCTGCATAAGCATTTTCAAATCCACGACAAAATAGTTTGATGCGTTCAGCCCATTCCAAATCGCGTGGAACCGTTGTATTTCCATTTAAAAAGTGATCGGTTATACATATACCGTCATATCCACAATTTTTATAAAACTGCACTAGTTCAGCAGCATTGATCTTAGAGCATTTACTAACTTCTGATGTATGAGCATGAGTTTCATATTTAAATAAATTCATGGATTACACCCTTCCTTTACTTATGATTTTGATAATCCTAATTCATCAGCGGTAGGGTGATGAAATTGAAGCCTCATAATTCTATGACATATTTTTTAATTATACCATATTATTACAAGAGTTTAAGCATAATACGTGAAAATTGTTATCATTAATTACATAATAAACAGGATTACCAAGCTAAGGGTAGTCCTGTTGCTTTTATAAGCAATTAAAATTATTTTAAAGATTCAATTATTGGAGCAATTGCTTCAGCGTATTTTTTGCCTATAAAATCAGCACCAAATGCTGTTGGGTGGACACCGTCTGCGGCATACTCTGTTGGATTATGACCTAGATAAGCCGCTGCAAGTAAACCATCTGTCGGCAAATAAACACAGGCGAATTCATGTGCCAGTTTTCTTATGATTAAAATCTTTGGGAAAAGATCTTCCCAGAAAAACATCTTGTCCTCGACGGGAATTAAAAATGGCTCGAGCATCATAATTTTTGCATTTGTTTTTTCTTTTATAGCAGTCAAAACAGTGCGATATCTTTCTTCAAAAACATCGTTCGCGACCCAATCCCTATTTTCGGCATAATGCCAAGTGTCATTAACCCCTATCAAAACCGAAACTATATCGGGATTGACATTAATAAAATCCTCTTGCAACCTGGCAACTAAATCTTTGGTTTGATCTCCACTAATTCCGAGGTCAACAAATTCAAAATCTACATCCGGATAAGCTTGTTTTATATACTGTGCTGCAAACTTCGGATATCCATTACCTAAATTATGAGAATCGCTTCTGTCTCTGCCTGCGTCGGTTATGCTGTCACCCTGAAATAATATTTTCATTATAAATCCCCCACAATGTATATTTCTGAACTTTATATCCAAAAATAAGATTTTAATAAACTAGCAATAAGTATACTATTAAAACATCTTGTTTTCAAGTAGAATACACTAATTGATTTTGTGAGTTTATGATACTTTTGCAAAATATATAAAATTTAAATTTGAATACTTTTATTAAAAAAATTTATAAAATACTATCGAATAATCTCCCTCTTTTGGCAAACAATAGAATTACAAAATCAAGTCTATGAAAAAGGAGATTTATATATGAAAGCCACAGGTATAGTTAGAAGAATCGACGATCTCGGTCGTGTTGTTATCCCCAAGGAAATCCGCCGTACAATGCGTATTCGGGATGGAGACCCGTTAGAAATCTATACGGCAGGCGACGGCGAAGTTATTTTTAAAAAATATTCACCAATTGGAGAACTCTCCGCCATGGCTATGCAGTATGTAGATGTGTTGGTTAAATGCACTGAATTCCCAATAGTCGTTTGCGATCGTGATCATTGCGTTGCCGCGGCAGGTACATCTAAAAAAGAAGTGCTTGAGCGTCGAGTTACGACTTGGTTAGAAGATTTAGTAGAGTCAAGGAAGTCATTTATCAGCGCTAAAGGCAGCCCTGAAGGCCAGCCGCCACTTGAGGGAGTTGACCACAATGCAGCAATTGTAATCCCCATATTAAGTGCGGGCGATATAGCCGGTTCGGTAATAATGCTTTCAAATGATAGCGCGGTAATACCAAATGAATGTGATATAAAACTAGTAACAGTTGCAGCAGGTTTTCTTGGTAAACAAATGGAATAATAGTAAAAGCGCACTTCGAAAGAGGTGCGTTTTTTGCAATTTTGTGTTATTATTTTAACTTTGGAAAATAAATTAACAATTTGTTTATTGTATTATAATGGGAAAGTAGTATAATTAAATAATCAAATATTTTAAAAAGGGATGGATCTTTATGAGAAAAAAAAGCTTTAAGGCAGAGTCAAAAAGACTTCTTGATCTTATGATCAATTCAATCTATACGCATAAGGAAATTTTCCTGCGTGAAATCATTTCAAATGCAAGTGACGCCTTGGACAAACTGCATTATATTTCACTAACAGATCAGTTGGCCCGAGAAAATGCGTCTGAACTTTCAGTCTTTATCACAGCTGATAAAGAAGCTCGCACAATAACCATCTCCGATAATGGTGTTGGTATGAACAACGAGGAGCTTGAGAATAATCTTGGAATTATTGCTAACAGCGGTTCCTTTAAATTCAAGCAGGAAATAGACGAAAAGCAAGACGCTAAAAATGATATTATCGGACAATTCGGTGTTGGATTCTATTCTGCATATATGATTGCAGATCAAGTTACGGTTATCACAAAAAGATATGACAGTGATGTTGCTTACAAATGGAATTCCACAGGCGCAGACGGGTATACCATCGAAGAATCTGAAAAACCCAGCTGTGGTACCGATATAATTATACATGTAAAAGAAGATACAGAAACGGAAAAATATTCTCAATACCTAGAAGAGTATCGTATCCGCAGCTTAGTAAAGAAATATTCTGATTACATTCGTTATCCAATCAAAATGGAAACAGAAAATACAGAAAACACTGCTGAAGAGGGACAAGAACCAAAGTACGAAAAGGTTAAGTCTATTGAAACTCTTAATAGCATGGTTCCTGTTTGGCAGCGTTCAAAATCAGAGGTTTCTGACGAAGATTGTGCAGCCTATTATAAAGAAAAATTTAGTGATATGAGCGATCCCGCGGCTATCATTCGCGTCAGTGCCGAGGGTGTCGTTTCATACAAAGCAATGCTGTTTATTCCCGGCAGTGTACCCTATGGTTACTATACCAAGGAATTTGAAAAGGGGTTGCAACTGTATTCAAGCGGCGTTTTGATTATGGATAAATGTGGCGAGCTTTTGCCCGACTATTTCCGCTTTGTTAAGGGTGTCGTTGATTCACAGGATTTATCTCTTAATATATCACGTGAAGTTCTTCAGCACGATCATCAGCTTAAAGTTATTGCAACAAACATTGAAAAGAAAATTAAATCAGAGCTGACAAAGCTTCTTAATAATGATTTTGATAATTATCTTAAATTCTGGAAAAACTTTGGCACACAGCTGAAATATGGTGTTGTAAGCGACTATGGAATGCACAAAGACGTATTGCAAGATTTTTTGGTTTTCTATTCATCAGATCAAGAAAACTTAGTAACACTTAAAAGCTATATCGAACGTATGAAAGACGGACAAAAGTATATTTATTATGCTTGCGGTGAATCTACAACAAAAATCTCAGCCCTTCCTCAGACAGAAGTCTGCCGTGAAAAAGGTTATGAGATGCTTTACCTCACCGATGATGTTGATGAGTTTGTAATTCAGTCTTTGCAGAAATATGAAGACA
Organism: Oscillospiraceae bacterium; assembly: GCA_029004655.1. Lineage (GTDB taxonomy): Bacteria > Bacillota > Clostridia > Oscillospirales > Acutalibacteraceae > STF2-152. Next base: position 13,878 of record JAQVYP010000001.1, read on the forward strand.
TAGAATTCCGTTCGGTTTCGGCTGAAGATGCAGAACTGGGTAGCGATGAAGACAAAGAAAAGATTGAAAAACAGCGTGAGGAAAACAAGGATTTGTTGGAATTCGTGAAAGAAACCTTAAAAGACAACATCGAAAGCGCAGTTGTTTCCGATAAACTTAAAACTCATCCTGTTTTTATTTCAACTCAAGGACCGATAACAATTGAAATGGAAAAATATTTCAGCTCCATTCCGGGCGAGACAGAAAAGCCAAAGGCTTCCAAAGTCCTTGAACTTAATGCAGAACATAAAACTTTTGAATCACTTAAAAGTGCATATGAAACGGATAAAGACAAAGCGGCAAAGTATGTTAAAATACTATATAATCAGGCTTGCTTGATTGCCGGATTGCCAATAGATAATCCTGTAGAATATTGCGATATGGTTTGCACACTTATGGACTAGTACAATAGTTGTTTGAATCAAAAAAATCCACAGAGAGCATTTTATATGCAATCTGTGGATTTTTTGTCTCCCTTTTCACGGGTGATGGTGTATTACAGCCTAACGGAGGATTTGAAAGCCAATATTCTCTGTAATTATAGATTAATACTAATTCCAAATAAAAATCGACCAATCTTCGCGGTCTTTTGTTTGCGAGACTGCGTTGTCGTTCTCGGCGGGCGATAGCCCGCCTTCGTCCTCCGCCTTGTCTCACAAACAAAATCCTCGCAAATCTTGGTCACTTTTTAATTGGAATTAGTATAAAACTATTTTTCTGTTTTTAGTTTTTAATTTTTTGCAAAAAACCATCGGCGTATCAATAAAGCCCTGTTGATACGCCGATGGTTTAATACAAAAAAAGCCGAAGCAAATATGCTCCGACTTTGATGTTTAATTAGTCAGCTGTGTAAGGTAAAAGTGCAATGTAACGTGCACGCTTAATTTCTGTTGTAAGCTCACGCTGATGACCTGCGCATGTACCGGTAACACGACGAGGAAGAATCTTTCCACGCTCTGAAACAAACTTGCGTAGTCTTGCAATATCTTTATAATCGATTTTCTCAACACGATCAACACAGAAATGACATACCTTTTTGCGTCCTTTACGACGATTAGGTCTTTCGCTTCTTTCTGCTCTCTCCATTAAAGGCGACCTCCTTTATTAATAGTAAAACACAATGTGTTTATTTTAAAAATTCAATAATTAGAATGGCAAATCGTCGTCCCCTGAAAACTCAGAGAATTCACTGCCATCTGTATTTGCAAACGATGTCGGCGCAGCAGCCGGCTCACGACTAGCAGGAGTATATCCCGATCCACTATTGTCGCGTTTGCTTTCTGCAAAATGCACATTACTTGCCACAACTTCGAATGCTGTACGATTATTTCCTTCTTTATCCTGATACTTACGTGTCTGAATAGAGCCTTCAACAGCAACAAGTTGACCTTTTTTAAAGTAGTTGGCAACAAACTCAGCCGTTTGACGCCAAGCAACGATATTAATAAAATCAGTTTGCTTCTCTTCGCCGGCTTTAGTAAATCGGCGATCAATCGCAAGGGCGAAGCTAGTAACAGCAATGCCTGATGTTGTATGGCGAAGTTCCGGATCTGCAGTAAGTCTGCCCATTAAAATTGCAACATTCATACTTAACCCACCTCAACTTACTTTTTAATAACCATTGTGCGAAGAACACCATCAGTGATTTTCGATACACGGTCTAACTCTGCAGGGAATGAAGTTTCACTTTCAAAGTTAGTAAGAACATAGAAAGCATCATTTTGATCATCGATAGGATAAGCCAAGCGACGCTTGCCCCACTCTTCAACGCTTTCAATAGTTCCATTTTCCTCTATGAGTTTCTTGAACTTTTCTTTCAAAGCGGTAACGTTTTCTTCACCGTCTTTCAAAGAGAAAACCATAACGACCTCATACTTGTTGGTAACCATTTGTTTGCACCTCCTTTTGGACTTTTGGCCCCGCCTGTTGACGGAGCAAGGAGCTAAGACATTATTTTTGTCAATAGCAAAGTATATTATATCAATTTATTATGTATAAGTCAATAAATTTATTATTTTGCAGTTGCGTCTCCATAAATCCATGTGTGTATACGGGCTGAAGCAGCATGAAGATCATACCGGTAAACCCATGCGCCGCCATATATTCCACCTATTGGTTGATCTTCGGCAATCGGGACTGTGGTTTTTGTAAGGGTAAGATTGCCCTTTGTAACCATCGGTGAAAATGCTATGATTTCTGAATAGCTGAGTGAAGTTTCTACATTGGAAAGAATAGATTTCAAAATTGCGGGATATTTTATGACGCTCATTGCTTTTATTTTTTCAAGCATACAGTTGAGAACTTTCCCCTGACGTTCGGAACGTACAGAATCACTATCAATTTCCCTGATCCTGGCATATGTCATTGCCTGAGGTCCGTTAAGATGCACATTTCCTGAGCTTGCAACTTTGGTAACACCTAGATTTTCGCTGACAGCCAGGCGATTTAGTTCATTCTTTTCTGCATTGGTTATCTCCAGGTCAATTCCGTCTAAAACATCAATTACTTTTGATAATTGCTGTAAATTAACTGTAACATAATCTGCTACATTAAGTTCGTAGTTTTGATTAATTGTTTTCATTGCTAAAGTAACGCCACCCAATGAATAGGCATGGTTTATCTTTTGCTTTTTATGCCCCTCTATCTCAACATAGCTATCGCGCAGAATTGAGGTTAATTTTAAAGTATTATCCTTAGTATTAACCGACAGTATCATAATTGAGTCGGAACGGCCTTTATCCGTAGTTGCATCGCGACTATCAACTCCAAAAAGAGCAATGTTAATTATTTTGTTATTAAGCGACGCTGCAACATTTTGGTCAATTCCAAGATCGGAAGCGCTGAAATTAGTGCTATCGTATATCATATCGCCCATCAAATAGCTTATAGCACCAACATATGCGGTCCATAAAGTAGAAATCACCAATATAATACTTAATACCACATTCAATATTTTGCGCTGCTTTTTCTTCTTTTTTAGCAATTCCAGTTTCTTGTTTCTTGAAAAACTGCTGATGTTGACCGACGCCGATTTTCCGGAATCAATTTTTTTAAAGAAATTATCATCTATATTATCATCGTTAGAATTACTCATAATAAAACTATCAGGTACACCGCTAAAAATATCATTGAACTTTGAGTTATTATCCATAATAATCACTTCCAAAATTAGAATTATACTGACTTGTCATTATATCACACTAACAAAAACTGTGCAATATATTTAGAGTATTTGTAAAATTTTTAAATTTTTTGATGACTTTTGCACTTTACTTGATTTATAAAATAAAATAGGATAAAATAGCATTAGTAAACGTTTGTAATTAAGGAGAATATCATATATGTTGTTGACTATTGATATTGGAAACACCAACATTACTATTGGTGGATATATTGAGAATTCGCTGGTATTAACGGCCCGCTTGGCAACAGATACGCGCCGCACTGCTGATCAGTATGCTGTCGAAATTCGTGACATTTTGCATATTTATGGGTATTCTTACAAACAGATAGACGATGTTATTATCTGCTCGGTTGTGCCAATTGTAGCGCGTGGAATCGAAAACGCTTTCAAAAATCTTTGTAATATTGAGCCTATTATATTAGGGCCCGGCGTAAAAACAGGGTTGAATATAAAAATCGATAATCCGGCGCAGTTAGGCGGAGATCTCGCTGCAGGTGCTGTCGGAGCATTGGCAATATATAAAATGCCATGTATTATTATTGATTTGGGAACAGCTTCCACTATAAGTGTTTTGGGGGGAAACGGAGACTTTTTGGGTGGCGCTATTGCCGCTGGCATTAACCTTACCAGCGAAGCCTTGGCTCAAAAAACCACGCTTCTTCCGATGGTAAGCATCGAAGCGCCCGAAAATGTTATTGGAACAAACACGGTGGACTCCATGAAATCCGGATTGGTAATCGGAGCTGCTGCAATGCTGGACGGCATGATATCCAGAATTGAAAAGCAACTCGGTGAAACAGCCTCAGTAGTTGCGACGGGTGGCCTTGCGAAAGAAGTATTGCCGTTTTGTGAGCGTAAAATTATATTTAATGATACACTCTTGCTTGATGGATTAAAAATCATCTATAATAAGAATAAGAAAAAGAAAAATTAATACTATTTACAATTAAAAAGCGTCCAAAGATTTGCGTGGATTTTAGTTGGAATTAGTATAAAATAATATAATGCTAACAAGGTTACAGATTAAACCATATTGCGGCGAAACAGCGTGTTTTAGCGTTTCAGCCAATGTTTTGGCTGTAGCTCGATAGCTTTTATATACATAATTTTGCGCTGTATTCAGTTAATGAAACAGCAGCAAGGAGAATATTATGAAAAAAAACAACTCGCAAAAAACTCAGAGATTGGTATTGTTTTCAATTTTTGCCGCTATTCTTGTAGTAATGAGTGCTACACCACTTGGATACTTGAGAATTGGTGCTTTGGCCATTTCTTTCCTTACCATTCCGGTTACTATCGGCGCAGTACTATTGGGACCCATAAGTGGTGCAACATTGGGATTATTATTTGGACTTACAAGCTTTTTCCAATGCTTTGGTTTCTTGTTTTGGCCTATAGACCCATTGGGATCTGCACTTTTCGCAATCAATCCCATATATATGACGATAGTATGTATCGTTCCAAGGGTACTTATGGGATTACTAGTAGGATTAATTTTTAAGGCAATCCGTAAAGTTGATAAGACGGATACTATGAGCTATGCTGTTGCAAGTTTGTCCGGATCGGTTTTAAACACAATTCTATTTATATCAACTCTTTTATTGTTTTTTTACAACACAAATGAAATCCAGGCGTATGTTACTCAACTAAACGCAAAAAATGTATTCGTATTTGCGGCGTTATTTGTTGGAATTAATGCAGTTTTTGAAGCACTCGTAGCATTCATTGTATCATTCCCAGTAACAAAAGCAGTTGCAAGATATTCAAAAAGATTTGCATAGTTTTATCTTTACCAATCACAACTATAATTGCTAATACTAATTCCAATTAAAAAGTGACCAAGATTTGCGAGGATTTTGTTTGTGAGACAAGGCGGAGGACGAAGGCGGGCTATTGCCCGCCGAGAACGACAACGCAATCTCGCAAACAAAAGACCGCGAAGATTGGTTGGTTTTTATTTGGAATTAGTATAATACAACTTGGCATAAAAAATCCCTCAACCTCAGTTTTTTAAGCTGAGATTGGGGGATTTTTATAACATCGGATATTTATGATTTAATCAACTTTATTCGTCAAATATTTAGCCCAATATTCTTCAAGGCACAAGCCTTCATCATGCATGGTTTTCGCCACTTCTTTGCCTACATAGCGATAGTGCCATGCTTCATATTGATATCCTGTTATATCAACCTTATCCTTTGGGAATCTTAGCACAAATCCATATTCATGGGCGTGGACTAGCATCCAGTTAAATTCAGCAGTATTCTCAAAATAGTTTAAATCATAGCCACCTTTTGGAGATACGCCGCCTAAATCCATTGCCAGACCTGTTTGATGCTCGGAATATCCAGCACGTGCCGAATATGTGTCGGCAGCCGCTTTACCGTCGGTGTTTACATAATTTGTATACAGACTGTTCTGCCAGGCATAATCACGGAAAGACGTGGTTATTTTAATGCTGAGTCCCTCTTTTGAGGCGGCAGTTCCAAGCTCATTCAAGGCGTTATTCGCCTCTTTGCGAAGCTTTGTTGAGGTTGTTCTGCCCATATATTGCGAATCCACATTAACCAAATCGTGCGGTATATATGTTGACGATAAATAATGATATTTATTGCACAACACCAGCAAATCGTCCGGATTTTGAATTGCAGTATCATTAGTATAAAACTCATTATCAAGTCCGATATTGACTTTTAAAACCACATCAGTATACGGCAACCCACTGTTAATCGCCTTGTACGCACGATAGCGATCAGCGTTGGCAGGCACAAAATTGGTGAGACTAGTTGCAGATTCCAAGGAATCTTCATCCACACTTTTAGATGATGTTTGACCCCAGCCGACTAAACTCGAATCAGACTGTCCTGAAGAATTATTGGCTTGCACAGAAGAATTTTCAGATACATCCAAATTTCTACAAGATTTTATTATTAAAATTGTAATAATAACAATAATACACAAAAGAATAAATATTGGCGCTTTGCGTAAACGTCTGCGTTTTTTTCTATTAGCCATATCCAACCCCACTTTTAATATATTTAATTATTGTAATACCTTATATTAAAATACGCAACAGTAAACAAGTAAAATATCCCGTGCAAAAAATATTTTAATGTGATATAATAACCTCATAATTGAGGTTGTTATAGATTCCGTAAAAATTTAAGCGTATTTAATATGCTTCTATTATACATCTTCTCTGCTTAAACAAGGAGTGTAAATATAATGAAACTTTTGGCAATTGACGGCAACAGTGTAATAAATCGTGCTTTCTACGGTATCAAACTGCTTACTACCAAAGATGGGCAATATACGAATGGAATCTATGGTTTTGTTAATATTCTTAATAAGTTAATTGAACTTGAGAATCCCGATGCAGTTGCAGTCGCTTTTGATTTGCGCAGCCCAACCTTCAGACACAAAAAATATGCAGCATACAAGGCCGGAAGAAAAGGCATGCCTGATGAGCTCGCAGCACAGCTTCCGATTTTAAAACAGCTTTTGACAGCATTCGGTTACTCATGCCTTGAGGTCGAAAGCTATGAAGCTGATGATATTCTCGGCACGTTGTCGTTGCTTGGTGAACAATCAGGAAACGAATGTGTGATAGCGACCGGAGACCGTGATTCATTGCAGCTTGTGTCGGACAAAACCAAGGTTTTGCTTGCCACCACGAAAATGGGCCGTCCTGATGTTACGTCATACGGTCCCGAAGAAATCATGGAAAAATACCAGGTGTCACCCAAAGGATTAATAGAAATCAAGGCACTTCAGGGAGATGCCTCAGACAATATTCCCGGCGTTGCCGGCATTGGCGAGAAAACTGCCGGTGACCTTATATCTCGTTTTGCTAACATTGATTATATATATGATAATCTTGACACTTTGGATATTAAAGAAGGTGTTCGTGCAAAGCTTGCCGCTGGACGTGACAACGCTTTCCTTAGCCGTGAATTAGGCACAATTTACCGTACCGTTCCTATTAATTCGGATTATGAGTCTTATAAAATTGCCCCCAGAGACGACAATTCTCTCGCGGGACTTTTGTGCAAGCTAGAGTTCTTTAAGCTTGCAGAAAAAATGGGGCTAACCAATATTGCGGTAAAACCTGATGAATCAGAGGCGCAAAAGCCGTTGACAATCACCGCTGACAGCCTCGAGCTGATTGCAAAAATCAAATCCTCGGGCACCTGCGACTGCGTTCTTTCTGCTGACAAAAATCAGCTTTGCATAAAAGCAAAAACAATTGTCGGCAGCTTATCTTTTTCTGATAATGTGGTTGACATAAAGCAATTGCTTTGTGATGAAAAAATTCGGAAACGTGTTCACAATTCCAAAGAACTTTTCAGATGGTGCATTAAAAACAACATTGATGTCAAAGGAATTGATTTTGACACACAGCTTGCCGCCTATTTGCTTAACCCTTCCTCAAACAATTATGATACTGACCGATTGGTTAATGAATATGCTATTAATGTTCCTCTGCTTGAGGCTGAAAATGCTGCCCTAGCGGCCGCCCACAGTGCTGTGTGTGACTGTTTGGAAAGGAATATTGAAAGTGCCGGTCAATCATCTCTTTTGACAGACATTGAAATTCCACTTGCCAAGGTTTTAGCAGGGATGGAACTTGAAGGGTTTTTGGTTGACACTGCCGGAATAACAGAATATGGGAATCAATTATCCGAGCGTATAAATGAACTTCAAAAATTTGTTTGGAATGAAGTTGGTTATGAGTTTAACCTTAATTCGCCTAAACAGCTTGGTGAAGCGTTGTTTGTTAAACTGGGTCTTCCGAGCAAAAAGAAAACCAAAAGCGGTTTTTCCACAAATGCCGAGGTGTTGGAGGGGTTAAAATTCGAGCATCCGGCTGTTGAGCATCTTTTGGAATATCGACAACTCACAAAATTAAAGTCAACCTATTGTGATGGACTTACTCATTCGGTTGATGCTGATGGTAGAATTCGTTCAACGCTTAACCAAACCGAAACTAGGACAGGCAGAATAAGCTCTACTGAACCTAATTTACAAAATATTCCTGTTCGCCGTGCAGAAGGACGTCAGCTGCGCAAATACTTTAAAGCTAAAGACGGATATGTTTTATGCGACGCCGATTATTCACAAATCGAGCTAAGGGTTCTGGCACACATAGCCAACGACACCCAAATGATTGATGCATTTAAGAACGATGTTGACATTCACACTCTTACTGCAAGTGAAGTGTTTGATATGCCAATTGACATGGTCACACCGCTCATGAGAAGTCGCGCAAAAGCTGTTAATTTTGGTATTGTTTACGGAATCGGAGCGTTTTCGCTTTCTAAGGATATCGGGGTTACTCGTGCCGAGGCAGATAAATATATAAAAGAATATCTTAACACTTATGCTCAAGTTAAGGAATACATGGTGAATGTTGTTGAAGATGCTAAAAGAGACGGTCATGTTACCACCATATTTGGCCGCCGCCGTTTGTTGCCAGAACTGCGTGGAAGCAACGGAATAATGAGGGCGTTTGGCGAGAGAGTAGCACGCAACATGCCGATTCAAGGTGCCGCTGCCGATATTATCAAAATTGCAATGATAAAGGTCAGCAACCGCCTCCTGAAAGAACTGCCGCAGGCGCATATTATTATGCAGGTTCACGATGAACTTATTATTGAGGCACCGGAATCCAAAAGTGAGCTTGCAAGCAAAATAGTAAAAGAAGAAATGGAGAATGCTGCTAATCTCCGTGTTCCGCTTATTGCCGATGTGCATTGCGGTAAAACATGGTTTGAAGCAAAGGAGTAGTTGAAAATGGAAATCAAAAAGCTTTACAAATTCGGAAAATTAAAAGCGCTTACATTGAGTTATGACGACGGCACTGTTCACGACATTCGCTTGAGCAAAATACTTGATAAGTATGGCATCAAATGCACCTTTAATCTCAATTCCTCACATGTAAAAAACCGCAATGAATCGGGCGAATTTCCTTTGGAAGTTGCAAAGGAATGTTTCAAAAACCACGAAGTTGCCATGCACATGGTTAATCATCCGCATCCCACACAAATCGATGACCAACAACTTGAATTTGAAATTGCGGAAGATAAGCGTGCGTTAAGTGAATATTTTGATAGAGACGTTCGCGGGATGGCATATCCATTTGGAGATTACAACGACCACATAATAGCAATGCTTGAAAAATACGGTGTAGCATATTCACGCACAACAAAGAACATGTTTGACTTTTCTTTGCCGGAGAATTTTCTTGAATGGCACTCAACCTGTCACCACAACAACCCGGAATTGCAGCCGCTGGTTAATAAATTTTTAAACAGTGACCGTGAGCTTGCTCTTTTCTATTTGTGGGGACATTCTTATGAATTTGAAAGAAACAACAATTGGAATGTGATTGAAGAATTTTGCGAATCTATTTGCTCAAAAGAAGATGTCTGGTATGCTACAAACATTGAAATTTATGATTACATACAGGCTATGAATCAGCTAATTATAACAGAAAACGGTGAAATTATTAATCCAACTGATACCAAACTTTTCGTATCGGTAGATGGAACTTTAAAGGAAGTGTAGTTTGATTTATGTGCGCTCTGAAAACCGTTGTTTTTGTCTGTACAGGAAACACCTGCCGCAGTCAAATGGCAGCTGCTCTTTTTTGCGACAATATGTCAGAGTTATATGCAGAGCAAGTAATGGCTTGCAGTGCAGGATTGATGGCTCACGCCGGCGACCCTCCGGCAGCAAATGCCGTTTTGGCAATGGCTCAATTAGGAATTAATATAACGGCAAATCGTGCATCTAACCTTAATGCCGAATTGTTGGAAAATACTGACCTCTTTGTTTGCATGGAGGCATCTCATGTAGAATATCTTAGGAGAGCCGGAGTTCCTGCGGAAAAACTTATGAACCTAGATATTAGCGACCCGTATGGTGGTGATCTCGAAACTTATTTGAAATGCCGCGACTTAATTTCCTCAAAATTGCCGAGCGTTTACGAAAGGTTGGGCGTTTAATGGAATTTCGAGTCGTCGATTTCACCCCTGAAATGGCACCGGAGCTTGCAAACATTGAGCGCAGCTGCTTTTCTTCACCTTGGTCAGAGGAAACCATAATTTCTTCATATGAATTTAATACCACTTTTTTTGTGGCATGTTTCGGCAAAGAGATAATTGGATATGGTGGCGTGCAATCGATTGCAAATGAAGGCTATATTACTAATATTGCTGTTTTACCAGAATTCAGAAATTTCAAAATCGGCACAACACTTTTTAAGCGTATTATAGATTTTTGCACTGAAAACCGGCTTTATTTGCTCACCCTTGAGGTTCGAAAATCTAACAAAACTGCCATTCATCTTTATGAAAATTTTGGTTTGTGTGATGTTGGCATTCGCAAAAACTTTTACACAAATCCAACTGAAGACGCTGTTATCATGACCGTAAACTTTTAACTTGAAGGACAGAATAGTTTTGAATATATTAAGTATTGAATCATCTTGTGACGAAACCTCCGCAGCGATTGTTTGTGGCCGAAATGTACTGTCAAATGTCGTGGCAACACAAATCGAACGTCACAGAATTTTCGGCGGAGTTGTTCCGGAAATTGCTTCCCGCATGCATACAGAATCCATTTCTCAAGTAGTAAAACAGGCAATTGAAGAATCTGGTCTCAGCCAAAGCGACATTGACGCTGTTGCCGTTACCTTTGCTCCCGGTCTCATTGGTGCTTTATTGGTGGGTGTGAATTTTGCCAAGGGCCTTGCACTGTCTCTGGATGTGCCGCTTATTCCTGTTCATCATTTGCGTTCGCATATTGCAGCAAACTATATCGCTCACCAAGATTTAAAACCACCATTTTTATGTTTGATGGTTTCCGGGGGGAACAGTCATATAGTTGAGGTGCTTGACTACACTAAATTTAAAATAATCGGTCGGACTCGTGACGATGCTGCCGGTGAATGTTTTGACAAAGCGGCGAGGGCTATGGGTTTACCATATCCCGGCGGCATTATTCTGGATAAAATTGCAGATGCCTCTAAAGCCGATATGTATAAGCTTCCGCATCCGAGAGTAGAAGGCAACGAACTCGATTTTTCCTTTTCCGGACTTAAAACGGCAGTGGTTAATTTAATTCATAATGCTGACCAAAAGGGTCAGGAAATTGATAAACCCGCCCTTGCCGGTTCTCTTAGAAAAAAAGTGTGTGACATGCTTATAGAAAACACATTAAAAGCCGCCACGCTTACAGGTCACAAAACAATTGCTCTTGCCGGCGGTGTTTCCGCAAACAGTGAGCTTCGTGAGAGAATGGAAACCCTGTGCGCTAAGCGTGGAATTAAGTTATATTATCCGCCTCTAAACTATTGCGGCGACAATGGTGCAATGGTTGGTGTGCAAGCATTTTATGAATTTGAATCCGGCAACATTGCCGATTCATCACTTAATGCAGCCGCTACTCTTTCTATAGATTACAGATAACATTATAAAATACAGTCACCCTTTATGGTTTATTATAAATTAACTGATTATAAAAATATTATCACAATAAAAATACAGCCGTGCAATCAAATGATTGCACGGCTGTATTTTTATAATATATTTAAAAGCTTACGATTATGCCACCGTCATTGGCATAAATTGTGCTGATTCCACTTGCGCGACAAATCACAGAGAAATTAAATTTGCAACTTTCCATAATATCATCGCAAACTTTTTTTGCTCTATCATAGCAATTGCAATGAGTAATGACCAATATCCTGCTTGCAGGATCAAATTCCTTACTCTTTTTTATAACTAGTTCAACCAATTTTGAAAGTGCTTTGGAAGTTGTAAGCGCTTTTGCTCTGACTGCAATACTACCGTCAGGCTCAGCACCCATAACCATTTTAAGTTTTAGTGTGCTTGTGACAATTGCCTGCAAGTGGTTTAGGCGTCCACTTTTTCTAAACACACTTAAATCTTCCAGCACAAACATAGTTTCAAGTGAATCAATGAAACTTTCAACCTGTGAAACCACTTGATTAAATTCCAAACCTTTGCTTGCCAGTTCATTGATTTTAAGGCAAATATCAACTTCCCCACATGCAGCCGATCGTGAATTAAACACATAAATGTTTTTATTAGCATCGCTCTCTTTTAGCAAATCAGCACCCAATCTGGCACTGTTGTAAGAACCACTTAGCTTTTCAGAAAGAGTAACTACATATATATCGTCCACTCCACAATTAAATGCATCAAAATAGTCTCCTGATGATGGACAAGCCGATTTTGGGGCTGAATCAGAAGCATCCATCTTTTTTAATAAATCTAAACAATCAAGTTTATCATCGTCACGGTATTCTACACCATCAAGCCCGATTGTTAGCTGGATTTTTGTTAACCACGAAATGTCACAAGTTTCATCCGGATAATCGCAGCAGCTGTCTGCAAAGATTTTAAAATTCGACATATATTTAATTTACCTTTCTTTTCCAACAAAAAAGAGTGCCAAGGTCCCAGGACCGGAGTGTGCCCCAATTACAGGACCGACATGATTAATAACAACATCTTTGACGCCTATATTTTGCTTGATAAGGTCAGCAAGATATTTTGCATCTTCTTCACAGTCACCATGACTGATGAAAATAGTCTGATCAGCAGAGTTAATAACTGTTGCTTCCATTTTTTCAACCATCTTATTGATTGAAGACTTGCGTCCTCTGGTTTTATCCACATTAATCAATTTTCCCTCATTATCAACATGAAGAATCGGTTTAATATTCAGTGCACTTCCCAAAATAGCCGTTGCTGCAGAAACTCTGCCTCCGCGTTTAAGAAAGTGTAAATCATCAACAGTAAACCAATGGCACAAGTGCAGCTTGGTTTTCTCCACATAGTCACGCACTTCTTCTATTGTTTTTCCCTTTTTCTTTTCACCCGCTGCAAGATACACAAGCATTCCCTCTCCGAGAGATGCACTAAGCGAATCGACAGCATAAATCTTACGTTCAGGATATTTCTCGGCAAGATCGTTAGCAGCCATTGCTCCGGAATTAAAGGTTCCGCTGAGTGCAGAAGAAAATCCAATATATAAAATGTCTTTCCCGGTTTCTAACAGATTATTCATTAAAGTCGTGAATTTATCAAGATTTACAGCAGAGGTTGTTGCCATTTTTTCTTCACGAAGTTTAGAATAAAAATCCGCCGGATTGATTTCTCTTCCGTCTAAATAATTAGTATATGTGGTACCATCAATTAAAACTGAAAGAGGTGCAACTAATAATTCTAACTCTGTTGCGAGCTTTGCAGGCAGATCACATGCAGAATCCGTTACAATAACAAAATCACCCATAAATTTATTTCTCCTTACTTCTAGCAAACTGTCTAGTGGGTTAACAGTGTTAACCTACTGGATTTTAGCATAAAATTTACATTCTGTCAACCATATCATGTCGAGAGCGATGATCGAAAATTGTCAATCCAGATCGAATTCTCTTTCAATCGCCTTTGAAATAAACTCGAAATTCTTTCCGTTATTTTCCAACTCGCCGTTGTCAATCATTATAGCCGCACCATAGATTAATGAACGAACAACAAAGGTTTTCATTATTTCTTTATCCCTTGACAAATTGACTTGTTCACAGTATTTACGGATAAGGTTTTGTGTGCAGCAACTTAGTTCAGACTTCATATGCGCTTGACTTACATCCATTTTGCCGAAATTAAGCATAATGATTGAGCGAAAATGCGGATTTTCAACAAGGAAACGAATATATTCCAAGCTTATTTCGGTCAATTGGCGGCGATAGTCCCCCTGAAATTTAGCTACAACTACTTCCTGACGCTTATACCACTGCTCATTTATATACTCTATAATTGCAATAACCAGACCAAGCTTGCCATCAAAATGTTTGTATGGTGCAGCACAAGAAACCTTGCATTTTCCGGCAACTCTCCGTAGCGAAAAATACTGCACTCCATTCTGCTCAATTTCTTCAATTCCTGCTAATATCAATTTTTCCTTAACGGAAATATTACTTCCGTCTGTTATTTTCATGTTATCTTCCTTAAAAACGTAGCAACCGTAACAGCAAAGCCACGATATGTAATAAACCTTTACTTATATATTAATAACGCCCAGACCTTCCAACAAAAATCTAACACCCATTAGGATTAAAACAATTCCACCAAACATCTCTGCCTTTGACTTGTATTTGCATCCAAACACATTGCCGATTTTTACTCCCAAAACCGAGAAAATAAAAGTAACCGCCGCAATAAGCAAAACAGCAAAAATAATATTAACTTGCGAGGCTGCAAAGCTTACACCGGCCGCAAGAGCATCAATACTGGTCGCAATTGCAAGTGGGAACATTGCCTTAAATCTAAATGAGCAATCAACCGATTCCGCTTTTTCCATGGATTCCTTCACCATTTTGCCACCAATAATAGATAGTAAAACAAATGAAATCCAGAAGTCGATACCTGTAATAATCGGCGCAAATCGAACTGCGAGGATATATCCAATTAAAGGCATTAAACCTTGGAATCCACCAAAATATAAGCCTACAATTATATTTTCTTTTAAATTTGATTTTTGAACTGACAGACCTTTACAAATCGAAACTGCAAAAGCATCCATTGATAATCCAATTGCTATTATAACTAAATCCAATGTATTCATAACTATCCTCCAAATTAAAAGCGAGACTTATCCACACCATAATTTGTGTAAACAAGTCTTGTTTTTAATAAACAACCAGATTATAAAATCGCCATGTTGACTATGTTACACCAAAGGTTGATAACTATGCCTTAATTTGTATATTAAAGTAAAGTATATTATAAATATACTCTTTTTACAAGATAATTATTTGTAAAATATGTTTTTAATGCAACAACATACAATACACAAATTTGTAAATCCATCATATTGTCAACTTAAAAATAATTTGGGTTGACAATCGCTGTTTTTATGTTAGAATAATATTACTTTTTAGATTTAAGGTGGTTAGATTTGTGAATGTTAAGCAGGAGGTTTTGAATATTTTTGAAACAAACAAAGGAACTTGTATATCCGGTGCACAGCTTGCGGCTCAGCTGGGTGTTAGCAGAAATGCGGTTTGGAAGGCTGTGAAATCACTACAGGAAGAGGGATACCGCATAACAGCAGTAACAAACAAAGGTTATACCCTTTCAAGCGATAATGACATTCTGTCCCCTCAAAGTATTTCTAAATATCTGACTGATGATGCCGGTCCGTTTAATATAGAAGTTTATAAAACTATTTCCTCAACTAACAGTGTTCTTAAATCTCTTGCTTCCGATGGTGCAGCCGAAGGAAAAGTTATTATTTCAGGAGAACAAACGCAGGGACGCGGTCGTCTTAACAGAAGCTTTTATTCTCCAATGGGAACCGGAATTTACATGAGCATTTTGCTAAGGCCTAAAATGACCGCCGCTGATTCATTATTTATAACAACCTCTGCGGCTGTTGCTGTTGCCGAAGCCATTGAAGCTATTGCTGAGAAAGATGCTAAAATCAAATGGGTTAATGACATTTATTGCGGTGACAAAAAGGTTAGTGGCATTTTAACAGAGGCATCACTCGATTTAGAAGGTGGTGGACTGGAATATGCTGTTTTGGGAATTGGCATTAATGTTCTGCAACCGTGCGGTGGATTTCCCGAGGAATTAAAAGACATTGCCACATCTGTTTTTAATGATACAAACTGTCCGGCTGATTTAAAAAGCAAGTTGGTTGCCGCTATATTAAATCGTTTTTGGAATTATTATAAATGTATAGAAAACAAAGCATTTTTGAAAGCATATATACAGCGTTCAATGATTGTTGGAAATGAAATTTATATATTCGGGAACAACACTTGTGAACAAGCATTTGCAACCAAAATAGACGACCAATGCCGCCTATGGGTAAGAATGCAAGACGGCACAGAAAAAGCTTTGTCTTCAGGCGAAGTAAGCATAAGGAAAGGATAAAAAGAGGTTATCATGAAAATAAATACAAAATCGTCGACCAAAAACATTGCAATAATCGGTCTTTTTACCGCATTTACAATAACACTTTCACAGCTTGCCATTCCCTTGCCATCAGGAGTTCCTGTTACATTGCAAACTTTTGCAATTGCGCTCTGTGGATATATTCTTGGTTGGAAAAGAGGACTTGCTGCAGTTTGGACATATATAATTCTGGGAGCAATCGGTTTACCTGTTTTTTCAAACTTTGGCGGTGGTTTAGGAAAATTATTTGGAATGACCGGTGGATTTATTTGGGGATTTTTATTCCTTGTTATGTTGTGCGGAATCGGAATTAAGTCAAATAATTTTCTTACAAGCATTGCTTTGGGGATTATTGGATTGGCCCCGTGCCATTTGTTGGGGGTTGTGCAGTTTTCCCTTGTGACTTCCACTCCAATTTTAAGAGCTGCATTTTTGGCTTCATTTCCATATTTAATCAAAGATATTGTGTCCATTGCCGGTGCTTATTTTATAGCAATTGCCGCACGAAAAGCTCTTGCTAAATCCAATATTGGAAAAGAGTTTGTCTAATCAACATTCAACAACAAAATCCTTGAAGTAATAAGCTTCAAGGATTTTGCAATGTAAAAATAAATGTTAAAAATACATCTTAATACAAACATCCCATATGCCGTTAAACAACACAAACCCGGAGACTACAAAGGCGACTGTATTATAAATAGCTTTGTTGACATTGTTTTTGATTTTAGGAAATCCTATTACAAATATAAATGGGAAAACCAGTGGAAGAAGATATCTAGGTTGGCAACCAGCAACCGAATCCGACCCCACTGCTGTAAAGCTAATATACAATGCAGTTACAACAAGCAACACAGCAATAAAGCAAAAAAACGACGTTATAGATTTAAATAATACATTTGATGTGAGTTGGTCGTATTCGTTTTTGTCTGTTAGTGCAACACCTGTCAACAACGCTAAAAGCACAAGATGGTGATCTGACATTCCAAGATATGCTAAGAAATTCATAAATCCGGATGATTGTTCAAAAGAAAGATATCCTTTTATGAACCTAAAAAATGTCTTTGCATATTCAAATGGATTAGCCAATATATATTTTACCTGTTCCAGCGAGTTTACATCTGTTCCACCGCGAGTATCTCCGATACCCGGTCCGACTAATATAAACGGTAATGCAAATGTAGCTAAAGGTAACAGCGCTCCTGCACAAACGCTAAATCGAAACCATTTACACATTTTTTCAGTTTTAAATTTAGTCTTTGGCATTAACAGTAAAATGCCCATGACAACGAAATAAACCGCTTTGGATCCGACACCAATTAAAAAACTGCCAACAATTATAATCCAATCTAAGGCACTGATTTTTTTATAGGGTTCTTGAACTTCACTAAAAAAGTATGCAAATCCTAGCATCAAAAACGATGTCACCCATGCGTCATAAGTATATGAGCTGGCAAGAAAAACTTGCGTTGGAAGTAGAGCTATTACGGTCAAAATCATCTTTCCCGATTTAAGCTTCCTAATGGCAAAATAAACCACGATGCAATATGCAATCATGTTACCTAGTCTGCCGAAAATGAATATCCATTTGAATGAAAGGCCTAAACTTCTTCCTATAAACAAACCAACCGCACATCCGGTATACCCAATTTTCCTATATTGGTCAAAAATTGTTCCACGAGCTTGAGTGTTTATTGAACCTTGAGCATAATTCTCTTGCAGACGTTCAAAAGCTGTATCATTTTCTTGTTCAGAAAATGTAAACGGATATTTATTTGACATTATTTGCAAATCCGCTTTAGTATACATTCCATCGCCGACAAACGACATACTCAGTGCATTACTGTAATGTATTTGATCGTCCCAGCAGGAGTTAAAAGGTGCATACACACAAAGCAAGGTACCTGCACTTAAGAAAATAAGAGCAAAGAAACGTTCCGGCTTACTGCCAATATATTCTCTAAAAACAATAATTGCTGAAATTAATAAGCCTATTAAACATGCGAAAATATAATATTGTGGCTTATTTCCTTTGTCCAAAACTTTTAAAGCCGGCTTTATTATGAGGCACATTATTCCACATGCTGCAATACTGCAAAAGAAAAAAACCAGTATTTTTAGATATCCACTAGAAATTGCCAAAGCAACTCTTTTAAAAAAATCTAATATTTTTTCTACATGCTTAAAATAAATAAGTAAACAATTAATTAATATAAACATCAAAAACAAACAGATTACTCTGGCAGATTTAAACTGTGGTAATCCGCTTAATACTTCTAGCTTATTTGGGCTTACTTCAACACTTTCCAATGTAAATTCCGAATTTATATCTAAGCGCAAATAATTGTATTTATCTGTAGGAAGGTTGCTCATGTATATATTTGAATAAGTCGGTGCATATAATATTTCAGAATTTGTTTCCGTAAAATTATTGCTTCTACCGTAAAACACTTGAACACTCGCCAAAAGATTAGATGTCTTTTCAAAATTAACAGATATACTGCTAATATCTAATTTATAATCTGATATATCAATAATCAGTTTCGGATCTTCTGTAGTAGGTGTGAATTTATTGCCATCAACAGTATAACCGTCAGTTGAAATATTCGAAGTCGAATAAACGTTCTTCTTATCATTTGACATCTGGTTTTGATTTATTGAGGGATTGGTGTTCATTATAACAATCTCTAATAGTACTGCGGCTATTATTGCCAATGCTATACCTATATAATACTTAAATATGACTTTTTTCATATATTATTCCCCGTAATCCTAAAAATCCTATTTGCTTTTTTACGATGTTGTACCGTATATATAATGAATAATCATTATATCATTACTGCCCTTTTTGCGCAAGTAATGATTACCATTAAAATCATATAAACAAAGCAATATAAAACCACCCGAACCTATCGCAAAAACGCCATACATCCCTCCAATTTCGTGTCCAATATAGTTCATAAGTTTGTTTTTATATATTTACACCTGAAAATATGATAAATGCAACTACAACAGCCGCAACAATCAAAGTTAGGCAACCGCTTCCGCCTCGCGGGGGACGTTGTCCGCCACCACCGCCTTTTGTGGATCTGTTAAATGCTTGCATATAGTGAGTATATCCATCAAACCCTTTGCCATAGAATCCAAAATCTCCACCCATAAAACTGCCTCCCTTTAATTTCTTTATATTACCTTCTTTATATTACTATATTATGCTATTTGATGTACGATTAATAGGACTTAGCAATGTACCACCCCCTGTCAAGTTGACACTTTTTAGATGTTTTTTATCACAAAGAGAAGCACGTCGAAATTCGGCGTGCTTCTCTTGTTTGTCTGCTTAATACAAAATAGGTTAAAATTAAGCAATACTTATTTTTCAATCTATCATTTTACAATTAGTTAATTACTTTTTGTTTTTACACTTGCAAGTTGACTTTTTACCAGAAGCGGAAAACAATTTTGCGGAATTTTTTAAACCTGTATTGGTTAAACTTGTATTGATTAAGCTTGAATTGGTTACATTTAAATTGGTAGAGCCACAATTTGTGCAAATATCTTCACTTGTAGCTTCAATACATTCTACAGATGGAGCACCGGTACTGGCAACTGAACCGAATTCAACGTTGACAGCAACACAGACATCCTGTGCCATTGTAAAGAAACAACTTCCATTAACCATTCCGGGACAAGCAGTTTCACCTGATGTTACAACGGGAGTTCCACAACAAGTCGTGGTTGTTGTGCCCGCAGTCGCAAATGGCGTTACCGTCACGGGCACACATACCGTTGATGATTCATAAGCAGTTTTTTCGCATGTTTGTATGCTCTTACATGCAGGTCCGCAAATGCTTAATCCTGATTTAGTTTCGTTCCCACCAAACAAACATACATTATTAGGACCGATAGGATAAGGCGTTGTCAGCTCAAAGCAAAAATTCATCACACCGCCAACCTTATTCAAGCCAAAGTCGAGTTTCAGTCCCGGACAGCCTGTCGGAGGATCCGGTTGAGCAAGTGTGCGTAATTCCACATTACCACCCGGTCCAAAAATTACTTCTTGTGGGTCGCCATCTATCGTTACAGATACATTAACAATTTCATTTTGAGCAATTTCATCGCATATTCCTAATACCAAATGACTCAAATCTTTAAATTGTGGCAGATCTTGCCCCACGCCGGTGACAATGTAACAAAAGCGTTGATTTTCACCCGGTGAAGGATTCAAATTTGAATTTGCTACATCTAATTCTATTAAAAACGGAAGAATTACATCTCCAATAACATTGCTGTAATTGATTTGTAAATTGCAAGACAATTCTTCACTTTGCTGTAACATAGGGATTCTCCTTTACACACAATTTACAAATTGCAGTTTGTACAAATATCTTCACTTGTTGCATCACCACATTCTACAGCCGGAGCGCCGACAGTTGCTACAGCGCCAAAATTAACAGGAACTGCAACACAAAGAGTTTGAGCAATTGTAAAGTAACAGCTTCCGTTAATTGTCCCAGCGCAGATAGTACTACCGGATGTTATAACCGGGTCACCGCAACAGGTCGTGGTTGTTGCACCAGCTGTTGCAAATGGCGTGACAACTACAGGAACACATACCGTTGCAGATTGATATCCTGTTGCAGGGCAAGTCTGGACAGGATCTTGGAATGCCCTTAAATTAACTGACATTTTTATTCCTCCTTTTAAACGTATTTATAATACATTATGCCAAACGGACTAGCAGTGTTAATTTAGAACAACTGCCCCTTTAAGCTAAATATGGTTAGAACTTAAGTTTTTTGAAGAATCACATAAAAAGGCTATTGTTTTTATACGATTCGATTACATAAAATTTGTTTTATTATCTTCAAAAAAACAGAAAAAAACGTATATCTGATACTCTAATTGCATCAAAATATACGTTCTTTTTGAGAAAGACTAACCAATAGGAGCAGAAACGAAGTAATAAAGATAAAAAGTAAGACACGATCAAACCAATTACCTTTCACCGCTAAACTGGAATCTACTGCCATTCATAAATAACACTCATAAGCTTCTTGCCCTCTATTAAGATGTTTTATGATTGTGTTCATGTCCCGATATATGTCCATGAGTGTGCTCATGGTTTTCTCCATAACTATCGCTATGGACATGCGAATGGTTATGCATATGCTCATGGGTATGAGCAACACCATCGTGCTCATGCTCATGAGTATGTGCGTGAATGTGTTTATGGATATGCTGTAATGTTATCGTATCTGTAACGGAGAAATATGTTCCGATTAACATTATGGCAAGCGCAATAAAAAAAGTAATTTCCGGCATTTCCCGGAATATCAGGAATGAGAACGCCACACCAAGAAAAGGGGCGATTGCATAATATGCGCTCGTTTTTGCCGCACCCAGATTTCTCTGAGCCAGGATGTAGAAGTATATGCTCAACCCGTAGGCAACGAAACCCAAAAGCAAGGCGGCCAATATCAATAATCGCATAAGCTACTGCTGTATTACTTTTTGATTTCATATCCTGCTCCGTCTGTTTATTGTATTAAATTTCAGTTTATTTTTATATTATACCGTGTGCCAGCTAACCTTTCAACCAAATAATAATTATTCCGGCTGTCGATTCCTGCTAATGTTTTATCTACGGATCCTAATTTACCCTTATATGCTATGATTTTTGCTGATTTTGCCTAAAAAAGAAGAAAAACATTCTCTTGCCTTGATAGACACTATTATACTCTCCAGAGAAAATAGCCACAGAAATGAGGATTGTAGAAGTATTTTTATTTTATAAAGTGCAGTATCCCCGCTTGGGCAAACAAAGACACAAAAACTACTGAGGTGTCTATGATAATCCCTGCAATCATCGGCTTTATACCCACGCCGGCGACTTCTTTAAGACTGGTATTCAACCCGATTGCCGCCAATGCCATTGACATAAAGAATTTTGACAGGAATGAAATTCCGGCAACGATATTATCCGGCACAAAGCCTGTGCTTCTTATACCGACTACGACGAGGAACCCAAGAATAAACCAAGGGAATATTTTGCGTATATTGACCTTGGCAGCAGTTTGCGAATCTGTTTCCTTTTTTGCGTATATCCAAGAAAAGACAAGCACAACAGGCACGATAAAAAGTGTTCTGGTAAGCTTAACAATTGTTGCCAGCAAACCTGCAGCATCGGAAAATGCATATCCTGCTGCAACAACTGATGATGTGTCGTTAACCGCAGTACCAATCCACAATCCATATCCGGTGTCGCCAAGTCCCAATAGCCGACCTATCCAGGGAAAGGCAATTACGGTTATGATGTCAAAAATAAAAGTAGCGGATATTGCGTAAGCGATATCCCTGTTCTTTGCCCGAATGGTAGGGCCCAGCGTAGCAACAGCGGTTCCTCCGCAAATCGCTGTGCTAATTGAAAGAAGGCTTGCTAGTTTCCAGTTAATCTTAAAAACTTTCTTACATACGTACCCCACCCCAAAAGCTGTAACAAGGGTGAACAGCATTAGTATCAGTGCATATTTGCCGGCTTTGATTACTTGTGGGAAGCTTAGTGTTATTCCGGCAATGATAATTCCCGCACGCAGAACTTTTTTGGAAGTCCAGCTGATTCCCGGATTAAGAACTTCATAGCGGCAAACCAGCGGATTCAGCAGCATACCCAGAAGCAACGCAATCAGTGTTCCTCCGAGAATACCGGCAGGGAGAACCAAACTGATCATATAAGCCATCGCAGCGATTCCGCCTGAAAGCATAACACCTGATATGTACTTTTTTACACGACTCATTATAAATATAATTCCTTTCATTTAACCTTGAATTTTTATCTGGTATTGATTTTACCATACTTATTTGATAAAATAAAATTATACTTTCTAATGTTTGTATTATTTAAATTTATAGAGGGAAAAATATGCTTGATTTCAGACACGAAACATTTATTACATTATGCTCTTGCAGCAGCTTTACAAAAGCGGCGGAGCTTTTGCACATTACGCAGCCCGCGGTATCACAACATATTAAGTATCTTGAGGAATTCTATGGATGCAAGCTTTTCGAAACAGCCAATAGAAAAATAAGACTTACACATCAAGGAGAGCTTTTAAAAGAGTTTGCAATGACTATTTTTTCAGATTCCAAGCATTTTAAAGAAAATATTCATTCAATTCAAACAGACACAATGAAGTTTTCCTTCGGTGCCACCTTGTCTATCGGAGAATATGTTATGCCGGAAATACTCTCACGTTTGCTTTCAAAGTATCCGGAAATGAAAATCCATATGTCTGTTGCGAACACGCAGGCCCTTCTTGAACGGCTGAACAATGGCGAGCTGGACTTTATTGTTGTGGAAGGGCTTTTTGATAAATCAGAATACGATTCCACTCTTTTTAGCCTTGAAAAGTTTATTCCCGTGTGCTCACCGGAATCAGGATTTGCAAAGCAGGAAGCGAGTTTTAAAGAGCTTACACGAAGCCGCCTGATTTTGCGGGAACGAGGATCGGGCACGCGGGAAATTTTCGAAAATATATTGCAGAAAAACAATTATTCGCTCCACGCTTTTGAAAAATTGATTGAAATAGGAAATATGGCTGCCATAAAGAAAATGGTTTCGAATGGGTTAGGCATAACATTTTTGTTTGAAGTGGCTGGAAAAAGAGAAATAGAAGACGGAACCCTCTCGGTTATTAACATTCCTGGCTTTTCTGAACAGCGTGAATTTAATTTTGTTTTGTTAAAGGACAGCTTTTTTCGTGAGCGGTATATGAAAATTTATGAACTTCTGAAACAGACCTTTAATGAGATAAGAAACGGTTAGTAACATATAGCTGTAATCGTAACCCGGCATTGAAAAAGTGCTGATTCATTTTACTCAAACAAGAAACCTGCTATAATTTTATCAGGTTTATAGAAGCGCGGGATCACTTTAAAGACCACCTTGTCAACGGTTTAGCGCTATGCTCCTAATGACTCAGATTAACACTTATACTAATCTCAAATAAAAACGTAGATATCTTTACGATCTAGTTTTCGTCCCGCCGCGTTGTCGTCGGCGGCGGGCGCTAGCCCGCTGTCCTCCTCCGCCTTGCGGGACAAAAACTATCCTCGCAAATCTAATCTCCATTTTTAATTGAGATTAGTATTACGCCCATAAAGAGATACACCCGGCTAATATTAATATCAAGAATGCTATCTGGCAACCGCAATAGCGAAAAGTAAAGAGTAAAACAGAAACGACAACTTTCTGTCGAAAATTGTCGTTTCTGTTTTGTGGTGGAGACAGCGGGGTTCGAACCTGCGACCTCACGGATGTGAACCGTGCGCTCTAACCAGCTGAGCTATGCCTCCAAATATAGCTTTGCAAATACAAAGCTATCGATTATTATTAATATTATTATATATTACATTTTGGATAAGTCAACATTCTTTTGCTACACAATAATGATTTTATATTGTCCAACCAATAATTAATCTGTAACAAAATACTTGAATTCGACTTTGCTAAATTATTATTTTTCTTGCATAATAGATATCCTGAGATATTATTAAGATACTAAATAAATATATCATAGTTTGCCTGGCAATCCAATATATCTGACGAATTTTAAATACCAATTAAATACAGACAACTATTTATCCATATATTCAAGATATTTATTGATTAT
>JAQVYP010000002.1:0-15636 GCA_029004655.1 Oscillospiraceae bacterium
ACCTGTGCCGCTTTTTTACCGTTTATTTCAATGATTGGAGCTACTTTGTCTGTATTACCGCTTGAAATAGCATCGCGGTGTAAGTCTATTATTATTTTAATAGATGGATATTCACTTAAGTATTTATTTATTGTCTCAGCTGAACGTGTATAACTTCCTGTGTAAGACGGATAATCATGCTGCGTCGCATCGTGCTTGACTACGAAACCGGCCTCTTCCAGCTTTTGAGCAAGCACATTTCCGACTGCAACCATATTTTTAGTGTCATCGGTTGACCGCGATAAATCAGAATCGATATAATAATCCCTGTCTTCCGGCATAAAACTTTCTGTTGCATGTGTGTGATATATCAACACCTGTGGGCTGTCTGAGCGGTCTAATTTTAACTCAAGGTTGGCTGAAAGCTCACTACCGATATCTATGTCAACTCCTGTTTTATTATTAATATAAATGTTGTTATATGCTGTGTTTGCCGTATATGGAGAAAATGATTTTTCAATAATACTTCCTACCATGTTATCAACCGAGGCGGAAGTTTGGGTAGTGGCGTCATTACCAGAATTCCCCGAGTCAGACGAATCTGTAATTTCTGAATTGCTTAATTCGCCCTGCCCAACTTCATTCTCTAAAACTTCCTGTGATTCTTCAACTACCACTGGATTTTCATATTTAGCGCAAATAATATCTTTTGCGCCTTCCGGCATAAGCAGCATGGCGGACATACAAGCGAAACTGGTAGCTGCCGCCGAAACTGATGGCAGGCTAACAACTTTAAAACTCAATGCCGTAATTGCCACTACAGTCAAAAATGATAGTGCCTTTTTAAATACCGACACTCATTCTCGCCCCTTTTTCATAATCTTCTTATTATTAAAGTCTATGATAGGAGCGTAAAATTTAGACTGTTCCCGAGTAAAAAGTGGAGCAGGTTAGCGAGGATGTTTTTTGTCCCGCAAGGCAGAGGAGGACAGCGAGCTGGCGCCCGTAGACGGCGATAACGCAGTGGAACGAAAAACAGACCGCAAAGATTTCTTTTTTTTCTTTGGGAATAGTCTTATACTAATTCCAATTAAAAAGTGACCAAGATTTGCGAGGATTTTGTTTGTGAGACAAGGCGGAGGACGAAGGCGGGCTATCGCCCGCCGAGAACGACAACGCAGTCTCGCAAACAAAAGACCGCGAAGATTGGTTGATTTTTATTTGGAATTAGTATTATACACAAGAAAGCAAAATATCCTCATTAACACTTGGGTGTAGCGCGCAATTGATTGCATGTCCGATCAGCTCACTTGCACGATCAATAACCATGTCAATTTCACGCGGTGTTACAATCATTTCCGTGTTCTGTGTATTGTTTTCTTTCCCGGTAAGCTCATAAACAAGAGTGGAAGCATCTACAACAGTCGGGACTCCAAGTGATATTACAGGTACACCTAAAGTTCTCTCGTTGATTTCAGCACGACGATTTCCAACGCCCGATCCCGGAGAAATTCCTGTGTTGCATATTTGAACTGTGCTGCCAAGACGATTTAAATCTTTTGCCGCTAAGGCATCAATTGTCACAACGGCCATAGGGTGTATTTTATTAACTGCGCCCATAATTATTTCAACAGTTTCCATTCCGGTCTGTCCCAAAACTCCCGGCGACAAAACCGCAACACTGTGAAGACCTTCAAGTCCTATTTCTTTCGCTAGTTCTTTCGTAATATGTCTTGTTGCCAATACTCTCGACGCTGTTTTTGGTCCCAGAGCATCCGGTGTAATTTCTGTATTACCAAGCCCAACCACAAGAACAGTACCATCGGTATTAATTAGTTTAGATAGCTCATTTTTAATGGCTATATGAGCATCCTCATCAGAGCTGTTATTCATAAGCGGTGCCAACTCTATAGTAATATACTTTCCTATTGGGCGAGATAATTGTTCTGCAGCAATATCAGTATCAATGTCAATGCTTGTTATTTTTACGCTCCCAAAACTTTTTTCCGTTTTATTTATACCCGCCTGGTTTTCGCAACCCTCATAGCTCTCAAGTGCTAAGTCAGTTCTGCCATGCATAAAATCATCTCCATGTTCAGTTGATTACAACATATTATTATCTGATTTGGTAATGTTTATGCTAAATGAAAAAAAAGAAAAAAAGTGTTGCATTTTTAAGCCATAAGTGTTAATATATATGCACTGTGATTTATTTTAAGGAGGTGGAAATATGCCTAATATAAAGTCCGCCAAAAAGCGTGTACTTATCAGTGAAGTCAACTATATGCATAACAAAAATTATAATTCAGCTCTTAAAACAGCTATAAAGAAAGCTGATGTTGCTCTTGAAACAAACGCAACTGATAAAAGTGAATGCGTAAAAGTTGCTGTCAAGAAAATTGACCAATGTGTTACAAAGGGTATACTGCATAAGAATACAGCCGCCAGAAAGAAATCTGCTTTGACACTTCGTCTTAACAAGACAACTGCATAGTTTTAAAGCAAATTTATATCGGCTTAACCGGCTTACTATTGTTTGGTTGAAAACCATTGACAGTACTAGGCCTTTTTGGCTTTTATAAATATAATGATTTTATTAAACTATAAGAATTGGGTCGAGCAATTTAATGCTCGACCCAATTTGGTTTTCTATTGTTTTATAATCTGCCCAACTATTACTTTTCTTGTTGTTCTCTTATACTAATTCCAAATAAAAATCAACCAATCTTCGCGGTCTTTTGTTTGCGAGACTGCGTTGTCGTTCTCGGCGGGCGATAGCCCGCCTTCGTCCTCCGCCTTGTCTCACAAACAAAATCCTCGCAAATCTTGGTCACTTTTTAATTGGAATTAGTATTAACTTGCTTTTTCGCGCTACATTTTCTCGTTTTCTGATTCATGTTTTCTTTGGCGGATTTTTTCAGACCTCTTAAGTGGCTTATCCATATTTCCTTTTACCTGAAATCCATCATAAGAATTAAGATATTCTTCAAAGTCCGAATTATTAACAACATTTTCATCTCTTTGTGAAAAATATATATATAAACCATTCATCAGCCTGTTATATTCAGCTTTTCTCTTGTGATTTTCAAAGAAACATATCAGAAACATAAAAACTGAGAATACAATCATAACTGTCAATGGAATACCGTGTCTAACCCAAAATTTCAGCGGGCCATCAGATAAAATAGAATCTGACATTGACAATCTGAATGATACAAATAATACAGCAGAACTCAAAACATTAATAATGAGAAATGCTATTACCTTTTGTTTTGATAATAAAAAAGCGCCGATTATATATAGAATTACTGTACCTGCTGCCAACGCAAGAAGGTTTTTGGCAGCAAGAAGATTAGTCACTTGTGCTGAGGTAGGCTCGGCAATCGCTGATAAATACTGAATATTCATTGTATGGCCTAATATCACAACTAAATTAATAAAGAGAGTATAAGCAAGGGCAAGATAATAAAATATTTTTAAAAAGTTATGCATTCCACTGTCAGTTGTGAATCTGAGATTCTCTTTAGCATTTTCAACTGCATAGCGCCAAATATTTTTGTTGAGAGAACTTTTCATTGTAACCATTCCTTATCTACTTTATCTATCCTGAAAATTTAATTATTTTATATAAAAATTTGCCAAATTAAAAAATAATGATATACTAGTAATTGCAATAATTTATCATAACACTTGTTTAACAACTATTCAAGAATTTAATTGTTAATTTATGAGGAATGAACGAAATGCAAAGACCAAAAAGAGTCGCCACTATTAATGACCTCTCCGTTTTCGGACGCTGTGCATTATCTGTTATAACACCCGTGATTTCAGTAATGGGAAGTCAGGTTTTAGCTATCCCCACGACAGTGCTATCCACCCACACCGGCGGTTTCAAAAACATATCCTCGGTAAATTGCGACGGGTTTATTGACAGCCTAGCCAAACAATACAGCGAAATTGGACTCGATATTGATTGTATTTATTCAGGATATCTGGCAAATTCATCACAATTTAAAAGCACAAATAGATTTATCGATACATTTCCAAATGCATTTATCGTTGTTGACCCTGTGCTTGGAGATAGTGGTAAGTTGTATCGGGGACTGACAGCTGAAATGGTTGAAAGTATGCAAAATTTGGTCAGTCGCGCTGATTTAATTACACCAAATCCAACTGAAGCTTGTTTTCTGACCGAAACCGAATTTGCAGAAAACTTTTCAAAAAATCATGCCATGGACTTGATTTTGTCACTTGCACAAAAATCTTCGGCTAATATAATAATAACCGGAATTGATATTGCTGAAATCGGTAAATGCAATCTCTGCCTCTCAAAAAGCGGCAGGATATTTGCCGTTATATGTGACGTCAAAAACCAATCATATCACGGCACCGGAGATTGCTTTTGTGCAACCGTCGTTGGCTCTCTGATGAGAGGCGATTCTTTAGAGTCCGCCGTGTGCAATGCCACAAGCTTTGTGGAACACTGTATTGAAATCACCGCTGATTCCGGTGAACCGGAGCGTGATGGAATATTTTTAGAGTCTGCACTTCCGGTGCTATTATATATCGGCAAAAATAAGAAAATAATTGATATGAGGTAATTTTATGTATCCTTTAAAACTAAAGCCTGCTTTTAAAGATTATTTATGGGGCGGCACTCGCCTTAAAACTGATTATGATATGCAAAGCAATCTTGAAAGACTTGCCGAAGCATGGGTACTTTCCTGCCATAAAGACGGTGCATCCATTGTTGAAAACGGAGAATATGCCGGTCAGACTTTGGAAGAAGCAATAAATATTATGGGCAAGGCTAATTGTCTTGGCAGAAAAGGCAGTGCTTTTGAATTTTTTCCTATACTTATTAAACTGATCGATGCAAAAGGCAACCTTTCTGTACAGGTTCACCCCAGCGACGAGTATGCTTTAAGGGTCGAAAAAGAATTTGGCAAAACCGAAATGTGGTATGTAGTCGATTGCGACAAGGACTCCTATTTGTATTACGGATTTAAATCCAAAATCAGCAAGGAAGAGTTTAAGAACCGCATTGAGAATAACACTCTTTTAGAAGTGCTTAATAAAGTCACTGTGCAAAAGGGTGATTGCTTTTTCATAGAGTCCGGAACGATTCATGCTATAGGCGCCGGTTTGCTTATTGCGGAAATTCAGCAAAACAGCAACACTACATACCGAGTCTATGATTATGGTCGTGTCGGCGCAGACGGCATGCCTCGCCAATTGCATGTTGATAAAGCTCTTGATGTCACAACACTTAAACAGCCTAATAATTCAATTATTCATACCGGCTCCGGGCGCAAAAACGTTCGCCTGGCAGAATGCGAATATTTCACGGTAGACAGAATTACTTTGGACGGCGAAACTACAATACACGTTGATGATTCTTCATTTTCCTCGATTCTTTGTGTTGATGGAAATGCAACGGTAGGTAATATAGAAATCAAAGCCGGCGAATGTGTTTTTCTGCCGGCAGGCATGGGAAATATTAAAATATCAGGCATTGCACAACTTTTGGAAAGCAGGGTTTAAATGTCTACAGTTAATATAGTATTGGTTGAGCCGGAGATCCCTCAAAACACCGGCAATATTGCAAGAACTTGTGCCGCTACAGGTGCAAGGCTTCATCTTGTGGGACCCATGGGGTTTAAAATCGACGATAAACAGCTAAAACGCGCAGGTCTTGATTATTGGCACCTTCTTGATATAACCATCTATGAAAATCTAGACGAATTCATGTCAAAAAACAGTGGCGCATTTTATTTCTTTACTACAAAGGCGCGGCACACATTCACTGAGGTTAGTTATCCCGATAATTGCTATCTTTTCTTCGGCAAGGAAACCAGAGGTCTGCCCGAAGAATTGCTGCTGCAAAATCCCGAAACTTGCGTCAGACTTCCAATGAGTTCATGTGCTCGCAGCCTCAATTTATCTAATACAGTTTGCGTCGGAGTATATGAAGTTTTAAGGCAATGGAATTATCCGGAGCTTCAAAATTATGGGCAGCTTCATAATTATAATTGGGATGATTCGACAAAATAAGCTCCGAATTTTTACCGTTGTCTAATAAATTAGAAAATTTTGCACATAAATAATTAAAATGATTGAAAAAGCAATGCTTTTGAGGTAAAATAATATTGTTGATTATTTAACAATATCTATTTTAAAACTTGTGAAAGCTTTGGCTTTCCGGAAAAACCGAAAGGAAGTTTTGTTTATGGCATTTCTCAACAAAAAAACTATTGAAGATGTTGAAGTAACCGGTAAAAGAGTTCTCGTTCGTTGTGATTTTAACGTTCCGCTTAAAGATGGCGTTATCACAAGCGACAAAAGAATCGTCGCTTCCCTTCCCACAATCAAATATTTAATTGATAACGGTGCAAAGGTTATCCTTTGTTCTCACCTCGGCAGACCAAAGGGTGAAGTTGTTCCTGAATTTTCTTTAAAACCTGTTGCTGCAAAGCTTTCTGAAGTTTTAGGCAAAGAAGTTAAAATAGCCCAAGATGTTGTTGGAGACAGTGCAAAAGCACTTGCCGCTTCACTTCAAAATGGCGATGTTATGCTTCTTGAAAATGTTCGCTACGAAAAGGGCGAAACAAAGAACGATGTTGAACTAAGCCGCAAGTTTGCTGCTTTAGCAGATATCTTTGTTAATGATGCATTCGGTTCTGCTCACAGAGCACATTCTTCCACAACTGGTGTTGCTGATTATATTCCTGCAGTTTGCGGATTCCTCATCAAGAAGGAAATCGAATTTATCGGCGGAGCTCTTGAGAATCCAAAGCGTCCTTTGGTTGCTATTTTAGGCGGCGCAAAGGTTTCCGATAAAATCGGAGTTATCACAAACCTTATTGATAAAGTTGATACACTTATTATCGGCGGAGGTATGGCTTATACGTTTATGAAGTCATTGGGATACAACATCGGAACTTCTCTTTTAGAAGAAGATAAGGTTGAGCTTGCAAGCGAAATCATGCAAAAAGCAAAAGACAAGGGCGTTAAATTCCTTATCCCTGTTGATAATCGTTTGGGCAAAGAATATGATCCAAACACAGAAACTCAGACAACTGCTTCAAATGCAATACCTGACGACTGGATGGGTCTTGACATTGGACCTAAAACCGAGCAGCTTTTTGCTGATGCAATCGTTGGTTCCGGCACAGTAATCTGGAACGGACCTATGGGCGTTTCCGAATGGGAAAAGTTTGCAAGCGGCACAATTGCTGTTGCAACTGCTGTTGCTAATTCAGGTGCTATTTCAATCATCGGCGGCGGTGACTCCGCTGCTGCTTGTGAAAAACTTGGCTTTGCTGATAAAATGTCTCACATTTCAACCGGCGGCGGCGCTTCTCTTGAATTCCTTGAGGGCAAAGCCCTTCCGGGTATTGTTGCATTAAACGATAAATAATTTATTGCTGGTCTATTCATGCGGCATGGCTTTTTGCCTTGCCGCAATTTTATGAAATTAAAACATTATTGGAGGAAACTAAAATGAATAAAACTCTTCGTCCTGCTGTTATTGCAGGAAACTGGAAAATGAACAAAACTCCGGCAGAAACAACTGCTTTAATTAACGAGATTAAGCCTCTCGTTGTGGATGCTAAATGCGATGTTATCGTTTGCGTGCCTTTTGTTGATTTGTCAGCTGCACTGGACGCAACTTGTGGTTCAAACATCAAGGTCGGTGCACAGAACTGCCACTTTGAAAAATCCGGAGCATACACTGGTGAAATATCTGCTCCTATGCTTGCAGATATGGGTGTGGGGTATGTTATAATCGGGCATTCCGAGCGCAGAACTTATTTTGGCGAAACTGATGTTACCGTAAACAAGCGTACACTCGCTGCATTGGAAAGCGGACTTAAAGTCATTCTTTGTGTTGGTGAATATCTTGAGCAACGTGAGCAAGGCATCACATCTGAATTGGTTGCTATGCAAACCAAAATTGCTTTGCAAGGCGTTAGTGCAGAAAATCTTAAGAATGTTATTATCGCTTACGAGCCTGTTTGGGCTATAGGCACAGGCAAAACAGCAACCGCAGACCAAGCAAACGAAGTTTGCGAGGCAATCCGTGCAACTGTTGCAGAGCTTTATGGTAAAACTGCCGCTGATTCTGTTTCTGTTCAATACGGCGGTTCTATGAATGCTGCAAATGCTGACGAGCTTTTATCCAAACCAGACGTTGATGGCGGACTTATCGGCGGAGCTTCTCTTAAAGCCACTGATTTTGCAACAATAGTTACCGCTGCAAGTAAATAATTAAACAAAGGTGAAAATATGAAAAGACCTATCGTTCTTACAATCATGGACGGTTTCGGAATCAACCCCGAAACCAAGGGCAATGCAATTAGTTGCGCAGAGGCCCCCAATACTCATCATATATTTAAAAAATATCCAAAAACTCAAATAGGTGCATCAGGAATGGACGTTGGTCTGCCGGATGGACAAATGGGTAACAGCGAAGTTGGACACACCAACATGGGTGCTGGTCGTGTTGTTTACCAAGAGCTGACCAGAATCACAAAATCAATTAAAGATAAAGACTTTTTTGAAAACAGTGTATTGCGTGCTGCTATGCAGACATGTCTTGATACAGGCAACTGCCTTCATTTAGTTGGTTTATTGTCTGATGGTGGTGTTCACAGCCATATAGAGCATTTGTATGCCCTAATTGAAATGGCAAAGCAAATGGGGCTTACTCGAGTTTATGTTCACTGCCTGTTGGACGGACGTGATGTGCCCCCTTCTTCTGGTGCAGATTTTGTGGCACAGTGTCGTCAAAAGCTGGACGAAATTGGCGTGGGCAAGATTGCAACCGTTATGGGTCGTTACTATGCAATGGATAGAGACAATCGTTGGGATCGTGTTGAAAAGGCTTATAATGCAATGGTATGCGGCGACGGAATAATGGCCGATGATCCTGTTGCTGCTATCAAAGCTTCTTATGAAGCTGTTGATGCTAATGGCAAAAAGATAAGTGATGAATTTGTTGTTCCAACCGTTATCGCAGGCGGCGAGGCAATTTCTAGCGGCGACAGCGTCATCTTCTTCAACTTCAGACCTGACCGTGCAAGAGAAATCACACGTTGCTTTGTTGATCCCGATTTCGTGGGTTTCACACGCAAAGGTGGCAAACTTGATATACACTATGTTTGTATGACACAATACGATGCCACAATGCCTAACGTTCATGTTGCTTTCATACCACAAACACTTGATAATACATTGGGTGAATACCTGTCAAATAAAGGTCTTAAACAGCTTAGAATCGCTGAGACAGAGAAATATGCGCATGTAACCTTCTTCTTTAACGGCGGACAGGAAGTTATGTTCCCGGGTGAAGACAGAATCCTCGTCAAATCACCACAAGTTGCCACATACGATATGCAACCTGAAATGAGTGCTTTTGAAGTTTGTGATAAAGTTGAAGAGGCTATTAAGAGCGATAAATATGATGTTATAGTACTTAACTTTGCAAACTGCGATATGGTCGGACATACAGGATTCTTTGATGCCGCTGTTAAAGCCGTCGAAACCGTAGACACCTGTGTTGGAAGAGTTGTTGATGCAACTCTTCAGATGGGTGGCGTTGTGCTAATCACGGCCGATCACGGCAATGCCGACAAAATGTGTGAGACTGATGGTTCACCATTCACCGCACACACAACAAACCCTGTTCCCTTCTGCGTTGTGGGTTATGATTGCGAGCTGCGTGAGGGCGGAAGACTTTGCGATATTTCTCCAACAATCCTTAAAATCCTCGGTCTGCCACAACCTGCCGAAATGGACGGCAAAAGCATAATTAAATAGATTTGAAAAAATCGAATAATAACAAAAGAGCTTGAAAGATAAACTTTCAAGCTCGTTTTAGGCTTGTTGCTTTTCACCGGTTCGCTGTATTATTTTACTTTTCAGTAACTGTAATACTAATTCCAAATAAAAATCAACCAATCTTCGCGGTCTTTTGTTTGCGAGACTGCGTTGTCGTTCTCGGCGGGCGATAGCCCGCCTTCGTCCTCCGCCTTGTCTCACAAACAAAATCCTCGCAAATCTTGGTCACTTTTTAATTGGAATTAGTATAACACTTTGGGGAATAACACCATCAAACACCATATTTCCTTCACTATCAGATTTAAGAGAATTTATTTCTAATTTTTTTGTTTTCTTAATAATATTATCAAAACTTTTTTCGATCACATTAACATTTTTCTCACTAAGATATTTTTCCTGAACAGGAAAAACACCTGCATCAACATCTTCGGGATCAATTTCAAGTTTATTGTTAGTAATGTCAGACGTTCCTTTAAAATATACATTTACTTTATTAAGTGGTATCTGCTTAAAAATATTGGTTCTAAAAGCAGTATCCAGAAAAGAAGTATCTGTTTTGCAAGAAGCTTCAATCACTCCATCAGAAAGCACATTTAACTGGACATTATCAACCGGATAAAAACTCGGTGACAACTCATTCAGCAGTGCGGTTGCTTCCGAAGAAGTTAATGTAATTTCTTTATTTTTAAAGTTGCCGAACTCCCATTTATACTTTTCAATATTAAGTTTTCCTCGATTTAGTTTATCTTGGAACTCTTTCTGTTCTTTAGATGTCATTTTATCTAAATTTATTCTAATTCCTATTTTTTACATGGCGCTTTTATAGTCAGCTTGTGTATATTTTACACCAAGATCTTTTGGTTTTAAAACGATTAGACTGCTAAAAAAAATCAACACTAACAAATTAATTGTCAAAGAAACAGCTAAGATTATCCATAATGCGACGTGCATTATTTTCGGTTTATCATCTTTCAATTGAGGACTTGAATCTAAATCCTGTTGTGTTTGCTCCGAATCCTGTGGTTGTTCAGGTGATGATGTAGCCTCTTCAAAAGAACTGCCACAATTCATACAGACCTGTGTATTTTCATCAGCAAAAGTGCCACATTTGGGACAATTCATTTAAATACCTTACTTTCACAATTTAAATTCAAATCGAATATAAATAGATATTGCAGAATCTTTTCACGCCTGTTCCGTCGGTATTCAATTTTGCTAAGTTATTGTCTGAACTTGATACTATAATATATTTTATCACCAACAACATTAAGGTATTCTAATTATTGCTAATTTGTTCGAAACAGAATTCTAAAGATATTCCCATTAATCTTATTCAAAATATTTTATAAATAATCCGTTGTAAAACTTTATCTGTAATTATTTTCTAATTGTACTATAAAAATCCTTAAAGGTAAAGGAAAACCCTACAAGTCCACTAATATGGCTTGTAGGATTCTTGTTTTTTATTCAATTAACAATTCACACGGTGAACGATATTTAATACATTACATTATTCTAAGTCCTTTGGGATAATGGTTTTTCAACACGCCGCCCGACGCCTTGCCGAATCCCAGCGGGATTGAGCAAACTTTTACTGCCACATAGCCTTTTAATGCTTCATTACATGGGATTTGCTCGCCGTGCAGGAATTGATTTAA
Organism: Oscillospiraceae bacterium; assembly: GCA_029004655.1. GTDB lineage: Bacteria > Bacillota > Clostridia > Oscillospirales > Acutalibacteraceae > STF2-152. The sequence goes on from JAQVYP010000002.1 coordinate 11,481, forward strand.
TCTTTTATCATCATAAGGCAAATCAATCACTTGTTTGGCTCTTATTCCTACCGCTGTGAACAGTGCGTGAGCCGGCTCAAATCTTCCCTTTGTCACCTGTCCGCAAAATAAACCCGAACGAATTATTCCTGCGTTTTTAACAAGCGGTATGCTAGGTGTTATGTAAACTCTATCGCCATAGTTCACCACAACACCCTCAATATTATCGTCGAAGTTTTGGGCGTAAAAGCACTCGAATATTTCTGTTTCAATTGTTTTTGACTGTTTTATGTCAACCTGTATGGCCAGCTCATCGCCTTCGAGCTTCAAAAGTGCCACGAAATGCCCTTCACCGCCGTTTTGAGGGAATATCCTGCGGCAAAACTCTATGTTTTCTGTATCGGGTGCAAATTTTTTAATTCCCGAAATTCCAAATTGCTTGTCTATTTTTTGCAATGAAAACTGAGGATTGTTTTTCAAAAATTTAGCAATCACCATTTCGTTCTCTTCGGGTGCAAATGTACACGTGCTATAACAAAGCATTCCGCCTGGTCTTAAAGCAATTTTTGCACTTTCCAAAATTTTCTGTTGACGCATTGCACATGAATTAATGTTTTCGACGCTCCAGTTTTCAAGTGCAGAAGGTTCTTTTCTTATCATTCCCTCACCCGAGCAAGGAGCATCAACAAGCACTTTGTCAAAGAAACTTTCCAGCTTTTCACACAGTATATCAGGTCGGCTGCTCGAAACAATGGCATTAGTTATCCCTAAGCGCTCAATATTTGAAATGAGCGGCGCAGTGCGAGACCCGACAAATTCATTTGCCCAAACTATCCCAGTTCCGCCTAGTTCAGCCGCTATTTGTGTTGTTTTGCCACCGGGCGCGGCACACAAATCAAGGACACGGTCATATTGCTTCGGTGCCAATGCTGTTACCGCAGATGATGCCGACGGCTCCTGCAAATAGAATGCGCCTGCATGGTGAAAGGGGGAATTCCCAAATTTTTGGATCTCCGACGGTATATAAAAGCTTTTCGAGCAAAACAGTGATGGTTCATTTAAAAATAAAAAATGTTTTTTAAGTGTTTCAATATCTGTTTTAAGAGTATTTACTCTAAGTCCTCTGAAATGTGGTAACTCCAGAGCTTTGAAATAATCTTCAGCCGTGTTACCTAAAATATCATTTATTCTTATGCAAAAATCTTCGGATAGGTTCATTTCAATCACGGTGATATATTTAAATGTTAAATATATCTATACCATTTCCTCCTCTTTGGAAAATAAAACCACATAAACTTTGAATAATTAAAAAACAGCCTGCCAATACTAATGTCATGAAAGAGGGTGAATTTCATGCCAGATATGCAAAACCGCAACAACAATAATATGCAAGATAACAACGCACAAGATACTAATGCTCGCAACAATGCACAGGACACTAATGCTCGCAACAACGCACAGGATACAAAATCAACCAACAAGCAAAGCAACAAGCAGAATAACAATCAGCAGAACAACAATCAGCAGAACAATAATAATAGATAGTTATTAAACAAACTATAAAAACAGGTGTGTGATAAAAAATCACGCGCCTGTTTTTCTTTATTTATCTAAGCCTTTAAATCCCTCGCCCAAAATCTCACCAAAATCTGTAATAATAACAAATGCCTCATTGTCTTCTTGCAATACAGCCGCACGAAGCCGCGTGACCTCTTGCCGCCTTGTTGCACACATAAGCATTGTTCGCTCCGACTGTGTATATCCGCCGATTACCTTCATACGTGTGACACCGCGTCCCACCAACTCCATAATGCGACTGGACATTTCTTCTGGCTTCTTGGTAATTATATAAACCAGTTTTCCACTATCGGCACCATATAAAATGCTGTCTATCACTTTTGATGAGGTAAATAAAGCCAATATTGAATAAAGTGATGTTTCCAAACTGCGATATATTAATGCGGCAGATGAAACAATAACAACATCTATAATAAGCATTATTCTTCCCATAGATAAATGCGGCATTCTCCTATTAATAAACTTTGCCACAATATCAATGCCGCCTGTTGTACCGCCTGTTATCATTGCAAGTGCCAAACCCGTACCTATAAGGACACCGCCGGCAAGTGCCGCCAAGATTTTATCACCGTTATACGGACTGATATATGATGGAAAAACATCTAAGAGCATAGACGAAATAACTGTTGCAATTGTTGTTTTAATAACAAACCGTTTTCCAAATGATATTAATCCGGCAATCAGCAATGGAATGTTCATAATCAAAGCAAGTGTTCCGGTAGGCAAAATTTTTAAGCCAAAGCTGATTAATGCCGCAATGCCGGTAACTCCGCCCGTCGTAATTTGATTCGGCTCAATAAACGTAGAAAATCCAAGTGCATACAAAGCACTCCCGAAGGTCAGAAGGACAGTATCCTTTAACCATGAATATTTTGTGGTATAGCTAAATTTCTGTTTCAAAAAAAACACCTCTAATTAATTGTTCCCACAAAAGTCATCCCATATTACTTTAAATAGTTCATCAATTCTGTCAGTCTGTTCCCCTAAATATAAATATCCGAACAATGCTTCAAGTCCTGTTGCAGCATGATATTGTGCCAGACTGGAATTCTTAGGCACCGATGAGGTATGAATATTTCTGCCACGTTTAAAAAACGTGATTTCAGTTTCTGTCAGCATCGGTTCTATTAACTTAAAGCTTAGTGCCTGCGCATTTGCATTAACAAGCTTCACGGAAAGCTTATGAAGATCCCCGGCCGGCCGATTTATTTGACACAAGTGACTTCTTACCAAAATTCCAAAAACAGCATCGCCCATAAAAGCCAGTGTTGACGGGCTTAATAAACCGGGGTTATCCATATTTCAAACCTCACTTAAGAAACATAATTGAATTCTATATCATAAACACTAACAGTATCGCCATCTTGAACACCGGCATTGATAAGGGCTTCGATGATACCGCTTGACTGCAAAACGCGCTGAAAATACTGTAATGACTCATAATCCTCAGGATCAACTGTTTCAAGTATTTTCAAAAGCCATGGTGCCGACTCGATAATATATACATCGCCTTCAACACGTAATTTAAAGGTTCTTTTTGAAGGGGCAGTAAAGTCTTCAACCAGTTCCGGATCAGGCTCATAGCGCTTAATAGGAGGAAGTTTTGCAAGCTCTGCGGCAACATAGTTGATTAATTCACTTGTTCCATCACCTATCGCTGCCATTATTTCAAAGAACTTTAAACCTTTATCAGCAAAATATTTACGCAATCTTTCCAGCTGCTCTTCATTTGCCATATCACATTTATTACCGACAACAATTTGTTCTCTGTTACAAAGTTCTTCATTATAAACTCGTAGCTCATGATTAATCTGTTCGAAATCCTCAATCGGTTCACGCCCCTCGCTGCCTGAAACATCTATAACATGAAGCAGCAATCGACAACGCTCGACATGGCGCAAGAATTCGTGGCCTAAGCCAACGCCTTCGGCGGCGCCCTCAATTAATCCCGGTATATCAGCCATGACAAACGATGTACCCTCACCCAAATTAACGACGCCAAGTACTGGAGTAATGGTTGTAAAATGATAATTTGCTATTTTTGGCTTTGCTTCGCTGACTACGGATATTAATGTGGATTTTCCAACATTGGGGAATCCGATGATTCCCACATCCGCAAGCAATTTCAGTTCCAAAGATACTTCAAGCTGATCACCAGGATTACCGCTTTTTGCAAAATGAGGGACCTGGCGCGTTGCTGTTGCAAAATGCACATTCCCCCAGCCGCCATTTCCGCCTTTTGCAATAACAACAGGCTCATGATCTGATATATCTGCAATGATTCGGCCGTTCTGAGCATTCTTAACAAGTGTTCCAAGTGGAACGCGAAGCACTAAATTAGGTGCAGACTTGCCACGGCATTTAGCCTGTCCGCCATTTTCCCCGTTCTCCGCAGTGTATTTTCTTTTATATCTGAATTCGGCCAAGGTTGACATATTATCATCACTCATAAAGATGATATCTCCACCACGTCCTCCATCGCCACCATCAGGTCCACCTGCAGCAACATATTTTTCGCGATGAAATGTTACGGCACCGTTGCCGCCGTCACCTGCTTTTAGAACAATTTTTGCAACATCTACAAACATGTTTGCCGTCC
>JAQVYP010000002.1:15736-30633 GCA_029004655.1 Oscillospiraceae bacterium
AATAAATTACTGTTCTACTGCGTAGATGCTGACCTTTTTGCGGTCACGATCCATACGCTCAAACTTAACCTTTCCGTCTATAAGAGCGAAAAGTGTATCATCAGAACCTCTGCCGACGTTTTCGCCTGCATGAATATGTGTTCCTCTTTGACGAATAAGAATATTGCCTGCTAAAACGAATTGACCATCACCACGTTTAACGCCAAGACGCTTAGCTTGACTGTCACGTCCGTTTTTTGTAGAACCAACACCCTTTTTATGAGCAAAAAGTTGAATATTTATTCTTAACATTAATTACACCTCCGTAATAACTTTCACATTAGTTGTGTATTGTTTTGAAAGCTCACACATGTGGAGCTTGAGACCTGCAAGTGTAATTTGCGATTCATTCAGTTTAGATTTTACAGTGATGTGCATTATAGCATCATTAACCTTTGCATCAACTTGTGCACCCACAATTTCGGTCAATGTATTGGCCGCCATGTAGGCTGCTGACGAAACCGCGGAACAAACAAGTCGTCCCATCTGATCGTTTTCGTCCGTTGTGCTATGGCCTGTAATCTCAAATCCGATTATCAAACTACCCTGCGTAAGGAACCTTACCTTAGTCATTATGACTATTCAGCAGCTTGACTCTCAGCAACAACATCGCCGATAGCTGTAATCTGAACTTTGGTATATGGTTGTCTGTGTCCCATCTTGCGTGAACTACTTTTTCTTGGTTTGTAAGTAAACACGGTAATTTTCTTTGACTTGCCGTTTTTCACAACAACACCCTGAACCTTTGTGTCAACGTATGGTGCACCGACTGTTAGACCTTTATCATCGCTAACTGCAATAACTTTGTCAAAAGTAACGGTTTCTTCTGCTGCAACACCCAGTTTTTCAATATAGATAACGTCTCCGTTTTCTACACGATACTGTTTGCCGCCTGTTTCAATAATTGCGTACATTTGATTGGCACCTGCCTTAATATTAAGTCTCGCTACCATGGGCGGTACACCTTTCGGGGTACACTTAGCCATGCCTACAGTATGCGGCTAAAATACTATAACACCAAAGTGATTAAATGTCAAGATTTTATTAACATTTTGTGCTATTTTGTCAACGTTCCGCCATCTGTCTTTAATAATATCAAAATATCTTCTTCCTGAAGTGTTACGGTATTTACATAAACAAGAATCTCTTCTCCCGCTTGGCCGGTGCAATGGAATTCCCAACAGTGTCTTTCCTCTTCCCCCGCCGTCGGAATTATTGCCAAATCAGAGCCAATAACGGTAAGTTGCTTTGAGAGTACCTCTTGGGCCTCATCCGCCGTGTATTTAGGAGTTGCAATTGTTCTTGCCTCGTGATTCATCAGATATCCACGTGCCTCAAACATCAGCACTTCACCGGTGTCTAGCGCCACGCCGACCTTGATTAAATCTGTATAACAGGTTGTTACTCCGTATTTATAGGCAAAGTTAATTGCACACATACCCTCATCGGTAAAATAATAGCTTTGTTCTAAATTTTCATAGCCATGCTCAGTAAGATAAATTTGTGCTTTTTCAACAGCCTGATCATAAGTCAGCTGATATTCTCCGACTGTTCTATCTTTTCTAAAGTATACCACATATCCGCCCTTTTTTGTTACAGAAATAACTGTATTATCTACTTTAAATCCAAAGGAAGGCATTTTACCGTCTTCATCAGTGTCATCTTGAAGTGTATCCGGCGTGATATCAAGCGCAGTCGACGCTATATTTCTTGCATCTTCTTTGGAAACGTCCTGTGCATCCGCCAACATTTTTGATTCTCCGGTTAATATATTGTCGGAAAATGGGCCATCATAAACTAATGTAGGATAATCTGTAAGCGTATCCTCAATTTCAGTCAAACTGTATCCAAATCCTTCAGTAATTGTGGCTTCGCTTAGCTGCGTCGACATTTCACTTGTCCAAGCTCCCTGCTCTTCATATTTCATTCTTACATCGCTGACACCTGTTGATATGGTGTTTGCTGCCTGAGATAACTTGGTCAAATTATCTCGTTGTTCATCTGTTATATCTTCCCCTGATATCACCTTTTTCGATAGATATAACGAGTAATCACCAACTTGAGATAAAAATCTGTTGATGGTTGTAAGTTCTTCTTCGGAAGCTGGCAATTGTGCCAAGGCAGATTTTGCTGTGCCGGACTCTTTCCAAAGTTGTGCTGAAAGTGAGCTCAGCTGCGTAGCAGTTCCGCTGTAAATTCCTTTTTTTAAAGCAACGTCAATATTATTCAGTCCTGCTGACAAATCCTCAAGAGAGCTGCTATAAGTGTATTCTACCTTAGTTCTATACTGTTTCATTAAATAATTACTTTGTATTGCATAGCCCATGACGACAGCAAATGCTGCTGCTGTATAGCTTATAATCTTAACTAATAATTTTTTTCTCAACATATAATTAACTCCTCATATTATAATTTATACCACTATTGTTAACAGATAAAGGTATAAATATTAATAAGTAATTATTTATAGTTAAAGAGTTCTTTTTTTGTTGTAATAAGGTGGTATTTGATGTATAATATTGTTGATTTTGCGATATAATTTCGCTTAAATCTTTATTTTAAATATTCATGCGTTTTTGCAATTAATACTATTTCCAATTAGAAATCGACCAAAAATTTGCAAGGATTTTGTTTGTAAAGCATGGCACGACAGCGCATTTTCGCAAACAAAAGGCCTCTTAGATTGTGAAATTTTTGGTTGGAATTAGTATAAAGGATGTGTTTCCCTGTTGTTATTAGTGTATCTGGATAATAGTTCTACCACTAAGCCGTGTGTATCTGCTATTAAAAACATCACCACCTGTTTAGAGGAAAATTGGGGCAATCCATCATCGCTTCACTCTTTGGGCATTAAAGCAGAGTCCGTGCTTAGCGACACACGTTCTGCAGCCGCAAAAATTCTGAGCTGTGATATGGATGAAATATATTTTACAAGCGGTGGAACAGAGGCTAATAACATATCTGTTCTGGGCGCCGCAACTGCTCTTGTGAGACGTGGCAAAAGGATTGTTACCACAAGCATTGAGCACCCTTCGGTTTTGGAAACCTGCAACCATCTTGAAAGACAGGGCTTTGAGATTGTGAGACTTCATCCCGATTCTGACGGCAATATAAGTAGCCGTGCAATTAAATCCGCCATAACTAAAGATACAATTTTAGTATCTATGATGCTTGTCAATAATGAAATTGGCACTATTTACCCAATAAAAGTCGCGGCAGATGCAGTTAAAACCGTAGCTTCACCTGCACTTATTCATTGCGACGCTGTGCAGGCTTTTGGCAAAATGAATATAAAGCCCAAAGCTTTAGGCATTGATTTGATGAGCGTAAGCGGACATAAAATCCATGGGCCTAAAGGCGTCGGAATACTCTACAAGTCAAAAAAAGCGAGGATAAACCCGCATGTTTTTGGCGGTAGTCAAGAAAAGACATTGCGTTCCGGAACAGAGCCTGTCCCTGCTATTGCCGGACTTTTGGGAGCTTTAACAGAACTGAACATCGAAGACTCTTACAAAATTGTTGCCCGAGTAAATTCTTATGCCAGAATTAAACTGGGGCAGATTGATAATATCGTAATTAATTCAGCGGAAAATACCCTTCCGTATATTTTGAATTTTTCCGTTACCGGATACCGCTCTGAAACAATGCTTCATTTTCTCGAATCCAACAATGTTTATGTTTCAAGCGGAAGTGCGTGTGCAAAAGGCAAAGGCAGTTATGTTTTGCATGAAATGAAGCTGCCGACTGACCGGATTGACAGCGCACTTCGTATTAGTTTTTCCAAATACAGTTCGTTTCAAGATGTTGACCGGTTATGCGAAAGTCTATTGGACGGAATTAAATCAATTAGACAAAGTTATAATAGATAATTGCAGAAACACGGATGCTCTTGACTTTTCCCTACAGGTTTTAGCAAAATGCCATTAGCTGTTGCGTTGATTTCGACCAAGTTATAATACAGGGAACCTCTAAAAACTCATCGTCCGCCATCTTAGTGTGTCTTTTTCCCCCACTCAGCGTCAAAATACTCGCAAATACACAAAGTATTTGCTCCGTTTTTTCCTTGATTGGGGAAAAAATCCCCACCAATCTGTCAGACGCCGAGTATTTAGAGATTCCCTACAGTTTATTAGTTATAAGTAAAGGATAAAGATATGAAAGAAATTATTTTAATAAAAAATGGAGAAATGGCGCTAAAGGGACTTAACCGCTCAACTTTTGAAGCTGTTATGATAAAAAACCTTCGCCGCCGTTTAAGACCGTTAGGGCAAATCAGAATCGTAAACTCACAATCAACAATAATGATTGAACCAAGCAGTGATGACTTTGATTTTGAAGAAGCATTACAATGCGTGTCACATGTTTTTGGAATTGCTGCATTTTCACGCGCGGCAGTTGCGCATAAGGATATGGATGACATCCTTGCTAAATCTGTCGAATATCTTGCCGATATAATGAGTAGCATCAAAACCTTTAAAGTTGAGGCAAAGCGTTCTGATAAGCATTTTCCTTTTAAATCACCTGAAATTTGCATTGAGGTTGGAAGCGCTTTACTTACTGCATATCCTCACCTAAGCGTTGATGTCCATAATCCTGATATGACAGTGGTTGTTGAAATTCGTGACAGCGCCGCTTATATTCGTTGTGGACAAATACGTGGAGCCGGGGGTATGCCTGTCGGAACCGGCGGAAAAGCCGCTGTTTTAATTTCCGGAGGAATTGACAGTCCGGTTGCCGCTTGGACGATGTCGAAGCGCGGAATTGAGCTTAATGCAATACATTTTGCAAGCCCGCCATATACAAGTGAGCGTGCAGAGTTGAAAGTCAAAAAGCTTCTGTCAAAGGTTGCAGAATACAGCGGAAGAATCAACCTTGCAATTGTTCCTTTCACAGAAATCCAAGAGCAAATTGCAAAAAACTGCCCTGAGGAATATTTTACACTGATAATGCGTCGCTTTATGATGAAAATTTCAGAGCGCCTTGCAGTGCAGGACAATTGTCTTGCGCTGATAACAGGTGAAAGTGTTGGTCAGGTGGCAAGCCAGACATTGCCGGCTCTAGGCTGTACTGACGCAGTCGTTTCTATGCCTGTGCTACGGCCATTAATCGGAATGGACAAAGATGAGATTGTTGAAATTTCGAGAAAAATCAACACATTTGATATTTCTATCGAGCCATATGAGGATTGTTGTACAGTATTCACACCCAAGCACCCCAGAACACGTCCTACCATATCTCAATGTGAAAATGCAGAAAGTGTTTTGAATATGGAATTGCTGATTGACAATGCTATTCAAAACACAGTTTATGAATATATAGATTAGCTTATACAAAAACACTACTGGAGGGCACCGACTATGAACTGCGAAATAATATGCGTTGGAACCGAATTGTTGTTAGGTGACATTGTGAATACTAATGCCCAGTTTCTATCAAAAGAGCTGGCCGCTATTGGTATAAATGTGTTCCATCAATCTGTTGTCGGTGATAATGCTGCTCGACTTAAAAGACTGATAATGCAAGTAAGGCTACAAAGTAAACTTATTATTTTTACAGGTGGTTTAGGTCCAACTTCTGATGATTTAACAAAGGAAACTGTTTGTGAAGCATTTGGAGTACCACTTATAGAGCACAGCGAATCTCTGGGAATTATTAAAGAATATTTCAAACATTCCGGGAAAGTAATGCCCGAAAACAATATTAAGCAAGCATATATGCCAAAAGGTTGTACCATATTTCCAAATGATATAGGTACTGCACCAGGATGCGCTTTTGAAAGTTCCGGATGCATCATCATTTTGTTACCCGGTCCTCCGCGTGAAATGACAACTATGTTTAACAAATATACTCTCCCTTATCTTGCAAAGTTCAGTGATAAAATTATTGTATCACATAACATAAAAATCAGCGGTTTGGGAGAATCCTTTGTTGCTGAAAAACTATCGAAGTTTTTAAATCAAAGTAATCCAACTGTTTCTCCTTACTGCAAAGTCGGAGATCTGACCTTGCGTGTTACCGCTTCTGCTTCAAACAAACCGGCCTGTGAAGCAATATGTGGCAAGGTTATTGACGACATAAAAGATATACTAGGCGACAATGTATACGGTATTGATAAAAACGGATTAGAGGATACTGTTGTTGAATTGTTGAAATCAAACAACCTAAAGCTCGCAACAGCAGAATCATGTACTGCCGGATTATTATCTGCCAAGATAACCGATATTCCCGGTGCTTCTGAAGTATTTGATATCGGTATTAGTGCCTATGCCAACCAAATTAAAATCAATGCACTTGGTGTTGATTCTCAAACTATAATAAAATATGGAGCAGTAAGTGCACAGACGGCAGCTGAGATGGCTATCGGAATTCATTCTATCAGCGGATCAAGCATTGGCCTTTCGGTCACAGGTGTAGCAGGTCCGGATTCAAGCGAGGGGAAACCTGTTGGACTTGTTTACTTCGGACTTACAGACGGGGTTAAGGTCTGGACTCAGAAACTGATGGTTAGCGGTGCCAATAACGACCGTGAAAAAGTCAGGACTATGGCTGTTATCACTGCGCTTGATTTTGTCCGCAGATTTATCATTACACCAAAAGATGAATTTGAAGGTGGTGTAATAATCGGTCAAAAGCTAATTGTAGTTGACACAGATGAAAGAGCGCTTGCTTCAATAAAGCGTAAAACTTTAGAAATCCCAATATCAGCCGCTCAGAACTCTACGCATATTTCAGATATAGAAATCATGGAAATGATGCAAACGACCTTTGATGATCCTATTTCAGAAGAAATGCCGGATTTATTGAATGTCGATGAAGGAGATAAAATTCCTTTTATCTCCGAGCATGTTGACAGCGACCCAAACAACAGTCAGATTTCTTTGTTGGGAATTGATTCAACTGAGAAAGGTCATTTTGATTTTTCGCCTAATTCCAAAATTATTACGAAATCAACAAATAAGTTAAAGACATTAGTTAAAGCAATACTCCCATGGAAAGGCGACGATGTTCGCGAAATGATCAGAAAATCTGTTTTTTTGGTTGCTTCCCTGACACTTATTGTCACGTCAATTTACCTTATCGCTTATTTTCTTGCCGGTGCGAAGCAAGATGCAATTATTGATGATGCTCGTGTCAGTTATTCTGCTGTAAAAGACAGCACGGATTTAAATGGCGATGGCACATATTCTAAGTTTAATCAACTGCTCTCGGCAAACAATGATTTTATCGGCTGGCTGAATATAAGCGGAGCAAGGGTTGATAACCCTGTTTATAAAACCACTGATAATGATTATTATATCAGTCACAACATGAACAAAGAAAATAGCGCCTATGGTGCTTTGTTTGTTGATTATCGGACAGAGTTATCAGCAACAGAAACGAGTCAAAACACTGTAATTTATGGTCACCATATGAAAAACGGTTCCATGTTCGGTACACTAAAAAAGTATCGTGATTTAAGCTTTTATAAACAAAACCCAACATTAACATTTGACACCCTTTATAAAACCGGTGAATACAAAATATTTGCAGTATTTATCACAAACACACTTCCCGAACAAGATAACGGAAAAGTTTTTAACTACCGTCCGAACAACTTCGGAACACAGGATGCATTTCTTACGTGGATAAATGAAATTAAAGCGCGCAGTTTAATTGACACACCGGTTGATATTATTAAAAATGACGAAATTCTAACACTGTCAACTTGTATTTATGATTTTGATGATGCACGCCTTGTTGTAATGGCAAGAAGAGTTCGCGATGATGAAAACGCAACCATAAATATAAGTGAAGCAGTCCTTAACGCAGATGCGATTTATCCTGCCATTTGGTACATAAAAAAAGGATTAACTGTGCCGGATACTTCTGTCACTTCAACCGATACGAGCAGTGAATCAGTTGTAATCGAGACCAATGCTGATACATCATCACTTACAAGCAGCACTATTACCTCAAGCATTGAATCTTCAAGCACTACCTCTTCAATAAAACCGCCCTCAAGTTCAAAACCTGCTGCTTCCGCACCTGCTAGTTCTGAAACCGCCATTTCTGAACCTACAAATCCTGAACCCGCCAGCTCAGAAACTCCATCCGTTGAAAGCGCCGTAGGATAAATAATGCCTAAGTGCAACATATTTCCACTACCAAGAGCAGTTTGTATATACTCGTCTTTGACGCAATAATTGTTTAAATAAAGGGATGAATAGTTTTTGGATACTGACATTAAAATGGAAATTATTTATTTCTGTCAAGGCTCCGACATTAAGCTCGAATTTGGCCTTAGAGGCGAATACCCATTAAGACTTCTTACGAGCAGTTGTAATGATTATCGTTCGTTTCTTTCTTCCTTGAAAAAAGCTGTTGCCCGAAGCGAAGTTATTATCACTGTTGGCGGCTTTTTTGGCGACAAATATCTTCCTGATATTTTAGGCCGTGCGATCGGGAACAAATGCAAAGAAACTGATCTGAGTATTTATGGTTTAAATAATGTACACCAATCACTGACATTACCTGATGGTGCAGTTCCTTTGATATCATGTAATGGAGAGTTTGGCGGCTGTGTCATTGAAAGCGGCCCTCAAAGCATAATTATGTTAACAGAAGACAACAAAGTTAGGTTGTCATTGCTATTTGAACTTGTTGTCCCTTATGTTACAGAACACTATCAATTTAATCATGGAATAAAAGAATATGTCCCATCCCCTATTACAAACGATTCTGAAAAAGGCGATCCGAAGCTACCAATACAGAATTTAAATTGCAGCAACGTTATCCAGCCGATTCTTAACAACAATGATACCAGTAGTAACGAAGAAAATATCGGTGAATTGGACGTATTAAATACCCCTATCCCGCTCACTGAGGAAATTGCAAGTGTTAACAACATTGAAAAAAATATTACAGATTCTGCGGACAGTGATTTGTTACTAAACATGGCTGAAACTACGGATGAGACAAACGACATTGAAGAAACTAATACATCTGATTTTCCGGATGAGACAAGCGACATTAAAGAATCACAAAAGCAACCAGAGTCCAACAATCTAAATCAACTTATAAAAGATATTGAGTTTCTTACAGATGAAGATGTAAATTCCAAAAAAGCTCGAAGTAAAATGTTGCATATAATAATTACATGTGTTTTGGCTGTGTTGCTTTTGGTTGTGATCGGCTACTTTGCATATCTTAAAATTTACCTACCTAAACATACATCATCTTTTTACAATAGAATTCACAGCCTTTACCTTGACAACAGCGTTACACTTGGCAGTGAGAATTTCACTTCAGAATTTTTAAAACTTACAAATATCGACAGTAATACTTGTGGCTGGGTTAAAGCACCGGGTACAAACATTAATTACCCTGTTGTGTCACTAAGCGAAGAAAAGGACGAAAGCTATTATAAAGCTCATCTTTTGGATGGAACATTCAGCACATACGGAACACCATATCTGCTGGGGGATTTATCCGGCGAAACGTTTTACCGCAACTATGTTATTTTTGGAAACAGTACAGAAGATTTCGCTATGTTTTCGAATTTGTCTTTGTATTTAAATGAAGAATTTTGCACAACGGCTACTACTATTCAATTCGACTCGATTATCGACAAAGGAAATTGGCAGATTTTTTCCACTTTTAGTTTTAGCGGAGAAACTCCTTTTGATCTGATTCAGACAGATTTTGCATCAGATGTAGAATATTTCAGTTACATAAACTCACTAATAGAAAATTCAAGTGTTGCAATGAATACCGAAATCAGCGCACGAAATCCTATTATTGTGCTTATATGCGAATCTAATGATTCCACTGTTGTTGTCGCTGCCAAGTTGTTGCCTACTATCACCTCACAAAGCATTCTTGTGAATGCAGCAACTGCCAGTGCCGAAAGTAACACTTCAGTAGACATCACATCAAGTGTAGATGCCTCATCGGCAGAATCCAGTAAAGCTGCACCATCATCTACAACAAAAGTTACTTCATCTGCAGCAAAAATCACATCATCGGTTACAAAAGCTGTTTCAACAAAATTCGAACAACCGGCACCGGCAAAACCAGCTGTCACTTCAATACCCGATAATATTGTTCTGACCGTTAGAAGCAGCTACAACGGTGCGATAGTCACAGGCAATTCGCAAGACATCTTGGCAATGATTATTGAAGCCGAAATGAACTCAACTTATCCGTTGGAGGCGTTAAAGGCGCAAACAGTAGCAGCCTATTCTTGGTTGCTAACAAACGGTGCTGCATCCGGGAGTGCACCAACTGTGCCAATCATGACTGCTCAAAGCAGGGCTAAAGAAGCCGTCAACGCTGTGCTGGGGAAAAAAGTCATGTATGGAGGCACTGTTGCACAAACATTTTACTATGCTATTTCTGCCGGACTTACGGCCAACAGCCAAGACATCTGGTCAACAAAGCTCCCATATTTGCAAAGCGTTGATTCCTCGGTAGATTCCTCCATTTCCGAATTTTCAACTACTCGTGTTTACAAAGCAATTGACGTGGCCTTATGGATTCAAGCTCAATATAATCTTGATATTTTGAACATTTCAAAGTCTCTTTGGTTTGTGCCCGAATATGACCAAAACGGCCTGTATTGCACCTACATAACAATTGGCAAGCAAATGCGCGTTAAAGGCACCGAATTAAGAAATTGTCTGTTTACAACAAACCGAGTAGGCAGCGAAAATGTTCTCCGCTCCAGTGCTTATCAAATAAGCTATGATTCAGCAAGCGACAGTTTTACATTCACCGTCAAAGGATACGGTCACGGTGTCGGAATGAGCCAAGTCGGCGCCAAAGCTTATGCAAACCAAGGCTGGACATACACTCAAATTTTGCAGCACTATTATAGCGGGATCTCCATAGAATAAAATCAAAACAAGCATTAGCTTATACTTATTAAGCGATTGAGAAACTCTTTTTTTGGAACAATCAACGAAACAGTCAAGACTGTTTCTACAATAATTACAATTAATACTGGAGTTTACTAAAGTCTGCTACAAAACATAAAAAGTCTTCCGAATTTTACTCGGAAGACTTTTTTGTTACGCATTTTCGGGGAAATATTGTTTGTACCATATTAGGAATGTGTAAACTGTCCAGATTTTTCTGCTATTGTCCTTTTTACAGTTCTTATGGTCGTCCAAGAGCTTTAACAATTGATCTGTGTTAAAAAACAGCTTGCCGGCTTTTGAATTGAAGGTGTCGCGAACCATGTTATAGTATTTATCCTGTTTCAGCCAAACACGAATCGGCACAGGAAAGCCAAGCTTTGGCTTTTGAGCGGTGAACTCGGGCAATGATTCAGAAGCCGCTTTTCTAAGAGCCATTTTTGTGTTGGTAGGAGAAACGCGAAGTTTCCACGGAATTTGGGCAGCCAATTCCATGACACGACGATCAAGATATGGCACTCGAACTTCAAGAGAATTTGCCATACTCATGCGGTCTGCTTTAAGAAGGATATCACCTATAAGCCAAGTGTTTATATCTATAATCTGCATCTTTGTAATATCATCTTTGCCAGCGACAGAATCATAAATTGGTCTGCAAATTTCTTGTGGTGAAGGCTCATGCAACGGATTCTTTAAGAGCTTCTCGCGTTCTTTTTTGCTGAACATTTTTGCATTACCGATATGCTTCTCTTCAACATACTGACCTTGACGTATAAGGAAGTTGAATCCCCTTGTATGCGGGAAAAGTACGGCAATTTTGCTTACAACCCGTTTTATAAAGAAAGGCAGCTTGTTGTATGCTCCGCCCGATAAGGGTTCACTGTACACTCTGTACCCACCAAAGAGCTCATCTGCGCCTTCTCCTGAAAGAATTACCTTAACGCTTTGTGCCGCTAACTTACACACAAAATAGAGGGCCACAGCAGCAGGATCTGCAAGAGGCTCATCCATATAGTATTGAACCTTAGAAAATTCATCAAAATATTCCTCTGAAGTAATGATTTTACTGATATTTTTAATTCCGATGCTTTCTGAGAATTCCTTGGCATAATCGATTTCGCTATAACCATTATCTGCAAAACCGACCGTAAAGGTTTTATCGACGTTGGCGGTTGCAACAATATAGCTGGAATCAATACCGCTTGACAAAAATGAGCCAACCTCAACATCGCTTATTTTATGCGCTTCTACAGACTCTCTGATACATTCGTCAATTTTAGCCGCATATTCATCCAATGTGCCATCCTTGGGATCGAAATTGGCAGTGAAATAACGCTTAATATCCATCTTACCGTCTTTATAAACAAAATAATGACCAGGTGTTAGTTTATATACATTTTTAAAGAACGTTTCGTCTAATGCAGAATACTGAAACGACAAGTATTGCTCCAAGGCTTTTGGATTTAATTCCTTTACAAATTCCGGGTAATGCGTGAAGGCTTTCATTTCAGAGCCAAAGATCAGACTGTCTGCCATAAATAAATAATAGAAGGGCTTGATTCCAAATGGATCACGTGCGCCAAAGAGTGTTTTTTCATTCTTGTCCCAAATAACAAATGCAAACATTCCTCTAAGCTTATCTGTAAGCTCTACCCCATATTCCTCATATCCGTGAATTAAAACTTCGCTGTCAGTTTTAGTATAAAAAACGTGTCCCTTTTTTACAAGGTCCGCACGCAGCTCTTGGTAATTATAAATCTCGCCATTAAAAATCAAGACCTTAGACTTGTCCTCATTATAAATCGGTTGACTTCCGTCGTTCAAATCAATAATACTAAGTCTGCGAAACCCAAGACAAATATCTTCATCAACAAAGTCACCGCTCGAATCCGGTCCGCGATGAACTATAGTATCCATCATTTCATTAATTACATCAGTACCCTTATCGATTCCCAAACAATTGGTGAATCCTACAAAACCACACATATACATACCTCTTATAAAAACTTAATAGATATATTATAAACACATTCCCACTAATAGTCTAGATTCTTTTGTACAGACACTAATACTAATTCCAATTAAAAAGTGACCAAGATTTGCGAGGATTTTGTTTGTGAGACAAGGCGGAGGACGAAGGCGGGCTATCGCCCGCCGAGAACGACAACGCAGTCTCGCAAACAAAAGACCGCGAAGATTGGTTGATTTTTATTTGGAATTAGTATAAAAGCGGCTACTCTAAATCACACCGATAGAATAGCACAGCTCTTTTGTACCGTAAAAATTTATCCCTGCTGAGCAGCAGGAATAAATAATATATACCATATATTTTTTGTCTGCTTGACAGGAGGCGGTTCAATCTGTAGCAGGCAATTATCATATTTATGAGTTTTAAGATTTTGCCGCTAATGCTTATATTTACGATTTTTCTTAGAGACAATCATGCTGACAACCAACAAAAAGATAAGCAAGCTGGACAACACAACAAATACACCGCCCACAATCCGCGCTGTTTTTAAGCTGTTGCTAAGACTTTCGTTCTCTGCTTCAAGATTAATCAATTCACTGTTATCAGTGGGCAAAATGACATATCTTTGCACAGTCGACTCAGTCGAATCATATTGATACAGACCAAAATTGCCTTCTTGGTTAATCAAATATAATAAATGAAAGTCTGACAATTCACTATTTTCAATGTGCCATAAGGTTACCGATATATCCTGTATACTAATAGCTGTTTTAACGTAATTTGCCGGAATTCCATCAGACTTATAATCATTTGCAACAATATATTTCCTGTCTTGAAAAGCGAGCTCTATAAGACCGCTGAATGTGCTGCTTTCCTTATCATAAACAAACAATTTGTTTCCTGTACTTGCATTGTTTAAGCATACCAAAACCATATCTACGGTTTTATGTTTAAATACCGACATTTCTTTACTGTTAATAACATATGTGGTTTCTTCAAATCCGTTGGGTATATTAACGCCCGATGAATTATTTGATAATTTATATTTTATTCCATCAATCAAAATGTCATCATCACTTGTGGCACTTGAAACGTTTGTGTCACCGCCACTTGAAGATTCTGCCGACGGATTCTTCACATTTATGTTTACACTGGCAGTTGGATGATCTACTAATTCATCTATTTCACTGCCTAAAACAGTAAGTTTGCAGTCACCCGCAGCAATGGCTTTGAATGTAACAGAAAACGATATTTCCGTACCTTGTCCGCCTCCGCCAACAGTTGCAGTTATTATTCCACCATTTGCAACTACTCCCTCGTCACTTGACTCAGCTCTTAATACCGAAGAATTATAAGTGCCATTCATTTTTACTACATAAATTGTCTCACTCGCATCGAATTTATAGTTTGCGATAACTGTATCGCCAATACTAACCGATGAGGAGCTAACTTTAATGCTTGCTGTTACCGTTGCTACAGCTGATACCGGAAAGCAAGCCGTGCTTAATAAAACTATTAAAGACAAAACCGAAACTGTTATTTTATTTATATATTTCATTTTCATCACCCTATTTTGAAATTAATGATAGCCTCTGATTAGATTACTTTCGGAATTCCACTTAATAATATCAAGTTTAGTATCATAAGTGTGTCATGTCAAACAAAACAATTAATATAAGTGCTTTTTAAAACAAACTACTAAAGGTGACCTCTAAAATAAATAAGCAAAATATTGATTTTTCAGTACCATTTTGGAAACATTTTATAAAACCTTAATTAATAAGGCTAAAGTCGAATGAATGCTGACTTTAGCCTTATTTGTTTATTTAATTATTTAATTATTTTTGTATAAAGGCATTTGCCGTGGTGCCGGGTGCGGCTCCGCCTTTTAATACAAGAACGATTTGAATACACTCAAGGCGGTATGAGAAACCGGCTGATCCGGCGATTTCACCATTCTTTGCCCAGCCCATCCAACCGTAGTCCTGAACATG
>JAQVYP010000003.1 GCA_029004655.1 Oscillospiraceae bacterium
GCGGGCTATCGCCCGCCGAGAACGACAACGCAGTCTCGCAAACAAAAGACCACGAAGATTGGTTGATTTTTATTTGGAATTAGTATCAATCATCGGAAAAATAGTTTTGTTTATGATCCGGATAACAATAAATATCAGTCTTACCTCATGGCACTTGATTATTAGAATATTACCATGATATAATATGCCCTATTATATATTTTAAAACAAAAAAAGAAGACATCAAAAATTGATATCTTCTTATATTTTGGAGGCACCACCCAGATTTGAACTGGGGCATAAAGGTTTTGCAGACCTCTGCCTTACCACTTGGCTATGGTGCCTTATACAAAAAGGACGCCTAAAGGATATTTAAGCGTCCATGGAGCGGATTACGAGGGTCGAACTCGCTACCTCCACCTTGGCAAGGTGGCGCTCTACCAAATGAGCTAAATCCGCATTATTAACTGGTGCCTCCGGTCGGAATCGAACCAACGACACGTGGATTTTCAGTCCACTGCTCTACCGACTGAGCTACAGAGGCAATTGCTGGCGACCTGGATGGGGATCGAACCCACGACCTCTAGCGTGACAGGCTAGCGTTCTAACCAGCTGAACTACCAGGCCACATGGTGGGAACAACAGGGCTCGAACCTGTGACCCTCTGCTTGTAAGGCAGATGCTCTCCCAGCTGAGCTATGCTCCCATGCAATGTGTTGCGCGTGTGAAAATAGAAATTGGAGCTCTTCCTCTAATAGAGGCGCTCGAATACATGCCATATGCAACGCATGCTAATAAATATTTTGCACCAGCGACGAATGATATATTACCATATTTAGCGTCGTTTGTCAACACAATTTGCTAATAAATTTTTAATTTTCCTTCTCGGCAAGTTTTCTTAAGGAGTTGCTTGGAAATCTATATATTCTGTCACAAAAGTGGCATTTAGCTTCGGTGAGTTTTTGCTCATCTGCAAGCTTTAAGAGTTCCTTGGGGCCCATACTTAAAAGAGCTTTTTCAACTCTTTCCATACTGCAATTACATTTATATGATACATCATGCTCGTCTAATACCTCAACCTCAAAATCTTTTAAAGCACGCCTTACAATGCTCTCAATTGTTTCGCCGGCCGACAGCAGTTTTGTAACCGAATCCATTCCTGCAATACTTTGCTCAAGCTTATTTATTGTGTCATCATCGGCACCCGGCAATAGTTGAATTAAATATCCTCCGGCCGCCTTAATCGTTAAATCAGGATTAACCAACACGCCCAAAGCACAAACTGTTGGTATCTGTTCACTCATTGCATAATATGAAGTAATATCCTCAGCTATTTCTCCTGATACAAGCGGCACCTGACCGCTATAAGGTTCCTTTAAGCCTAAATCCTTAAACACAAACAGTGTACCGTTTTTGCCAACAGCACCTGAAACATCAAGTTTGCCCATAGAATTTAGCGGAATTTCCACAACAGGGTTCATTACATATCCGCGTACATCTCCATTCGAGTCGGAAACTGCTATAAGCGAGCCGATTTCGCCGTCTGCCGCGACTCTAAGCGTAATACTATCATTGCTGCCTTTAAGCATATCCCCCATCATAGACGCCGCCGTAAGCAGCCTCCCTAAGGCCGCAGAAACGACTGCAGAGGTTCTTTGATAATATACTGCCTTATTAATAATATCTGTAGAATCAACCGCTGTTGCCATAACAGCACCATCGGATGTTATGCATCTGATTAGCTTACCCATCCTAAAAAACTACACCTTTCTTGTAACATAAATTACTCTCTCTTCCATTTCTGAAGGCTCAGAGTAGGACATATCTCCCAAAATTGCAACAACTTCCAACCTTGACTTTTTTAAACAAACTGCTATCTGCTCTTTATTATATGCTCTTTCGCAAAAACTTTCACTCGAACGGCAGTATAAATCCTGTTCGTTAGGAATAAAAAAGTCTAAGTCAATATTCACGAGTCCGTTTTCGTCACACTTCGAATTTTGCCAAACACAATACACTTCATCTGTATCATAAATGAAGGTTTGACCGGATAAGACTTCTTTATGCTTATAAATCGTATTTAAATCAAATATAAACAGGCGCTGCGGCTCTAAAAAAAGCGAAATCCGCTTAAAAGAAGCGATCAATTCATCATAATCAGTTATATGATTAAGACTGTCAAGGCAGCATACAGCCCCGTCAACAGTGCCGTACAGTTCAAGCTCAGATGCTTTTTGGCAGAGCAATAGCACATCTACTTGTGCCTCGCAAATTTTTTCGCGTGCCACAGACAACATTGCACATGATGGGTCAACACCAATGACTTCTATATTTTCCTTTGCAAACAAAGTAGAAAATTCTGCGGTACCACAGGCCATATCCAGCAGTAATTTTGGCCGTCTGTCATACCGTTCGAAAAGAGAAAGCAAAAATGCCGTTCTTGCCTTATAACCCACATTAATAGTCAAAAAATCATAACATCCGGCAAATTCGTCGTAACTCATTTCTTTTCCATTCTAGAGAACACCATTTCATAACCATCGTTTCCATAATAGAGAGAACGATTAACACGGCTGATTGTTGCTGTTGATGCACCGGTTTCGGCAACAATTTCACTGTAAACCTTTTTTTCTGTAAGCATCTTTGCGACCACTAAACGTTGCGCAATGGACTGGATTTCTTTAATTGTGCAAATATCCTCAAAGAACGCATAGCACTCATCAGCATTTTTCAGCGTTAAAACAGCTTTGAAAAGCAGGTCTGTATTAGAATTGCGCAGCTTGTCCATATAGAACTCTCCTTTGGGAAAATATATTAATACACTATTTATTACTTTAGTATTATAAAATCTTAACATATTAAATCGGTGAAGTCAATAATTGAAAAAGGAAGCGAAATAATAACTTCCGCTTCCTTAAAATTACTTTTTAAGTTGTAAGACATCGTGAACTTTTTCCACAATATTTTTAGCTCTAAGACCGAACACATCAAGCAATTCGTTTGCCGGACCGGACATGCCAAAAGTATCATAAACTCCAAGCTTAACAACAGGAACCGGACACTCTGCACAAACAACATCGCAAACTGCAGAACCAAGCCCACCGATTACCGAGTGCTCCTCAGCAGTGACAATTGCACCTGTTTCCATAGCAGCTTTAACAATGATTTCACTGTCAATCGGCTTAATGGTTGCCATGTTAATAACACGGGCATTAATTCCATCTTGGAGCAATAAATCATGAGCCTGCAAAGCCTCGTTAACCATAAGTCCTGTAGCAATTATTGTAACATCGTTGCCGGGCTTTAATTCGACGCCTTTGCCGATTTGGAAATCATAAGATTCATCAAAAATCACCGGCACAGCAAGACGTCCGAATCGAATATATACGGGGCCATCCAACTCGTATGCCTTAAATACTGCCATTCTTGCCTCTGTATCATCGGCCGGGTTGATAACAGTCATTCCGGGGATTGTGCGCATAAGAGCAATATCCTCGTTGCACTGATGTGTGGCGCCGTCTTCACCGACAGAAATACCTGCGTGCGTTGCACAGATTTTTACATTAAGGTGAGGATATCCGATAGAATTTCTAACCTGCTCGAAAGCACGACCGGCTGCAAACATAGCAAAAGAGCTTGCAAAAACTTTTTTTCCGGTTGCTGCGATTCCTGCTGCAACTCCCATCAAGTTCTGCTCGGCAATTCCACAGTTGTTAAATCTTTCAGGTAATGCTTTTTTAAAGATTCCTGTTTTGGTAGCAGCTGCAAGATCGGCATCAAGCACCAAAAAGTCGTCGTGTGTTTTAGCCAGCTCAACAAGAGCGTTACCATAGCTATCACGTGTAGCTATTTTTTTAATATCAGACATATGTTAATCACCATATCCTTTCATAGACACAAAACTCATTTCTTACAAAGACGCAAGTTTTTCCTCAAGTTCCTTCATTGCAATAGCATATTGTTCATCGTTAGGAGCAGAGCCATGCCAACCAACCTGATTTTCCATAAATGAAACACCCTTGCCTTTAACTGTTTCGGCAATAATAGCAGTCGGCTTATCGGTTGACTTATTAGCTTCTTCAACAGCTCTCTCAATTTCGTCAAAATCGTGTCCGTTTATCAAAATTACATTCCAGTTAAATGCTTTAAATTTCTGGTCAATAGGCATTGGAGAATTGACTTCTTCGATAGTACCATCTATTTGTAGATGATTATTGTCAATAAATACAATCAGGTTATTTAGACTTTTGTTTGCCGCAAACATTGCTGCTTCCCAAACCTGACCCTCTTCTATTTCACCGTCGCCGCATGCGCAATAAACTTTATAATTCTCTTTAAAATGCTTTGCAGACAAAGCCATTCCGGTAGCTGCCGAAATCCCCTGTCCCAAAGAGCCTGTGGACATATCAACGCCCGGGATATGCTTCATATCAGGATGACCTTGAAGCAACGCACCTGTATGGCGAAGTCCCATCAGTTCATCAACTGAAAAATATCCGCGATTTGCAAGCACAGAATAAAGTGCCGGTGCAGCATGACCCTTTGAAAGTACAAAGCGATCACGTCCCTCCATTCTGGGATTTTTCGGATCAATATTCATTTTTTCAAAATAAAGATATGTCAAAATATCAGTAATAGATAGTGAACCACCGGGGTGTCCCGATTTTGCGCTATGCACGCCTTCAATAATACCCATTCTGATTTTTGTTGCCTGTTTCTCAAGACTTATTCTTTTAGCGGTATCCATTAAAACAACCTCCTGTTATTTTTTAAACACATATAAATTTTACTTTGTTTTGAGGATAAAATCAATGGTATTTTCCCCAATATACGCCAAATCATTGATTTTATTATATAGGTTATGCTAAATCCTTATGTATTTTTTCTGCTAAATACTCGATGAAATCTGCTACTGCACCCTCCGAACATTTGCATGTTTCATAATCACTTGCATCTTTCACAGCCTGTGGTGAATCTGCTGTGCTGCACCCTATATCTGCATATTTCAGCATTTCAATATCGTTATAGTAATCTCCGATAGCACACACAGTATATCCTTTGCCTAAATAGTCCTTTAGATGAGCTATCCCTTTAGCTTTATTTGCATTGCTACTGGTTAGTTCAAGATAAATATTGCTTGTAGGTAAAAAATATGCACTTTTCGGTGACAATGTATCACAGAACTCCATTAATTGTTTCATGATTTCACCGTCTTCGGTCATTATAATTGATTTAGTCCAAGTCAACGACATAACGTCTTCTAAAGACATATCTTCCGAAGCGATGCTTTCATATTCAATATGATCATCAACTTCTTTTGTGCGGCGAATTACATAAAGCTTGCGCCCCGAATGGACTTCCACCCCAACAGTTGGAAAACGATTCATTATCGGCTCTAACAAACTTTTATCCTGATCATCCAGTTCTGTCTCGCAAACTATTTTGTCCAACTTATAATCAAATACAACTGCACCATTAAAGACTACACATGGTGCATTACTGTGTGAATGTTTATATATAGGTCTTACCGCCTCGATTGATCGCCCCGATGCAATTGCAACCATGCCTGATTCCTTTATAAAGTAATCAATTGCTTCTATGTTTCGTTGAGGAATCACACCGTTTTCCAAAAGTGTCCCATCAACATCGGATACAAGTAAATAATTTTCAAAAATGCCCATCTAAAATGCCCCCTCGCTAATATTATATCGCACTTCAAGAAAATTGGCGCGGAAAGCAAAGTGTACTTTCCGTGCCAACTATATTTTTGATAAGAAGTTTTTAAAATATTCCGGCAATTCGCTGTCAAATTCCATATATCCGTGAGTTGCAGGATGAATAAAACCGATCTTTTTGGCATGCAGACACTGTCCCTCAAGTTCACTTATAACTTCTTTAGGACCATAAACCTCATCGCCTGCAACCGGATGACCTATATATTGCATATGCACCCTTATTTGATGTGTTCGCCCTGTTTCAAGACGGAGTCGCACATGTGTAAATCCATTTTTTCGTTCAATTACTTCATAATAAGTAACTGCGTTCTTGGAATTGCTATCAGTTACTGCCATTTGCTTTCTTTTAGTTGGATGACGACCAATAGGAGCATCTATTTTACCACTGTTCGCGCGAAAATTTCCATAAACCACCGCTTCGTACTCTCTGGTAAACGAATGATCCTTTATTTGAGCCGCTAAAAAATTATGTGCATTATCATTTTTTGCAACCATTAATAATCCGCTTGTATATTTGTCAATTCTATGCAAAATCCCCGGTCTCATTACACCGTTGATGCCTGATAAACTACTGCCGCAGTGGGCAAGCAGTGCATTAACAAGGGTTCCGCTATAGTTACCGGGTGCAGGATGAACAACCATGCCTTTTGGCTTATTAACAACCAACATATCGCTGTCTTCAAAGACAATATCGAGTGGAATATCCTCCGCTTGCGCCTCTAGCGGAACAGGATCCGGCACACTAACTTCCAAAATTGCGCCAATCTCCAGTTTATCCTTTTTCTTTATAACAATTCCGTTACTTGTCACATTACCCTGCTCAATTAAGCGCGCAGATGCTGAACGAGTTATCTCAAGCATTTCAGCAACAAATACATCCGCACGCTGAGCATTATCATTTACTGTAAGCTGATTAATAATCATTAGTTTTCTTCCGATTCGTTAGAATCAATTGAATCGATTTGAGATGTCTTTTTACTTTTTACATCAACAAAAAAATCTATTACAAAATATAAAATTATTAAGCCTGCACCAATCACAATAGAGCAATCAGCGACATTGAATATAGGAAATTTTATAAAATCAAATTCAAGGAAATCAACCACTTTTCCTCCCCTGAAAATGCGGTCTATCATATTTCCCATTCCACCTGCCAGCACCAAAAGAATAGCCCAGCGCATCAGTTTACTGTTGAATGTTTTTTTAATCAGCATTCCAATGCAAACAATCATAACAAGCACTGTTATCCCTAAGAAAATCCATGTTTGGTTTTGGAGGATTCCAAATGCGGCTCCCATATTATGAATATAAGTAAAATTAATTAGTCCATCAACGACCGTTACAGACTCCCCAAGCTGGAAATTTGCCACAATAAGATATTTACTTACCTGATCCGCAATAAGAATTAAAGCAGAACAAACTATCGCCAAAACATAAGCCATGATAGTTATCTCCCCCGTTTATAAGTTTAGGACGAAATCGAAAAGCCGACTTCGTCCTTAAGTTTTATTCAGTCAACACTTTGGCACAACGAGAACAAATGGTAGTTTGCTCAGCATTTTTTCCAACAGTATCGGAATAGCTCCAACAACGCTCACACTTTTGTCCACCTGCATGCTCGACATTAATCGATAAATCAAAATCGCCTTTAAAGCTTCCGCCGGTACCATTTTCAATCTGAAAATCAGATACAATTAAGACGCTAGGCAGAATATCTTCGCAAGATTTAAGGAAGTCAAACATTTCGCCCTCGGCAAAAAGGGTAACCTTTGAATCCAAAGAAGATCCGATAATCTTTTCATTGCGTGCAAGTTCAAGAGCTTTCTTAACGTCATCACGAACTTCGTGAATTTTATCCCAACGTGCCATAAACTCCCTATCAATATTATTGGTTGGCTTAGGCATTTCGTTGAACACAACATTGCGTGTATCCTTGCCCGATTCATGAGGCATAAACTTCCAAATTTCATCGCCAGTAAATGCAAGGATTGGAGCAATTAATCTAGTTAAAGTATCAAGAATCTTATAAATGGTGCTTTGAGCGGCGCGACGTGTTGCAGAATCGGTTTTCGCAACATAGAGGCGGTCCTTTAAAGCATCCAAATAGAAGTTTGACATATCAACAACGCAGAAATTATGAACAGCATGGAAAATCAAATGATATTCGAAATTATCATAAGCTTCTATGCACTCTGATACCAAAATATCTAAGCGCATCAAAGCAAAGCGATCCATTTCTTCCAAATCACTGTCCGGTGACATGTTTTTATCAGGGTCAAAGTCAGAAATACAGCCAAGAATGAAACGTGCAGTGTTTCTGATTTTTCTATAAACCTCTGATAACTGCTTGAGAATTTCCTTAGATATACGGATATCAGCATGATAATCTGATGAGGCAACCCATAGTCTCAAAATATCAGCACCGTAATCTTTGACAATTTTGTCCGGATTAATTGTGTTGCCAATAGATTTGGACATCTTCTTGCCTTCACCATCAACAACCCAGCCGTGAGTTACAACCGTTTTGTATGGTGCAATTCCTTCAGTAGCAACAGAAGTAAGCAGTGAAGACTGGAACCAACCACGATACTGATCGGCACCCTCCAAATATAAATCAGCCGGTTTGCGAAGATAATCGCGTGTTTCGCAAACAGCCGCATGTGAAACACCTGAATCGAACCAAACATCCATGATGTCTGTTTCTTTCTTGAAATGATTGCCGCCGCAATGCGCACAGGTGTAGCCTTCAGTTATTAAATCCTTTGCATCTTTCTCATACCAAGCATCTGCACCGCTCTCACGGAATATATCTGCAATATGAGAAATTGTTTCAGGCGTAATTGCCTCTTTGCCACAATCTTCGCAATAGAAGATTGGGATTGGAACACCCCATGTGCGCTGACGAGAAATGCACCAGTCACTGCGGTCTTTAACCATGCTGGCTATTCTGTCTTCTCCCCAACCCGGTATCCATTTAACGCCATGAATAGCTTCTATAGCCTTATCTGAAAAATCAGAAATTGAGCAGAACCACTGTTCTGTGGCTCTGAACAAAATCGGAGACTTACAACGCCAGCAATGTGGATATTGATGAATAATCTTCTGAAGTGCAAACAAATTGCCTGTTGACTCCAATTTTTTAGCAATAGCCTTATTTGCGTCAGTTGTTGACTGTCCGACAAATTCACCGGCTTCTTCGGTCAAAACACCCTTATTATCAACAGGAACAATAATAGGTAGCTCTTTATATTTACGACATACCTCAAAATCATCAACACCATGACCGGGTGCAGTATGAACACAACCCGTACCACTTTCAAGAGTAACATGATCGCCTACTATAACAAGCGATTCACGGTCAAGAAACGGATGAGCTGTTTTCATGTATTCAAGCTCTGAGCCTTTTATACTGCCCAGAATTTCATAATCTGAAATCTTAGCTGCGGCCATAGCTGAATCTATAAGTTCTTTTGCCATAACATAATATTCGTCGTTCGCTTTAACAACGCAATATTCATAATCCGGTCCAACACAGATTGCAACATTGCCGGGTAAAGTCCATGTAGTAGTAGTCCAAATAACAAAGAAAGTCCTTGAAAGATCTGCTCCAAGTGCAGCTAGCTTACCTAAGTCATCTTTAACGGCAAATTTGACAAATATTGAAAAGCATGGATCCTCAGCATATTCAATTTCAGCCTCAGCAAGTGCTGTCTGGCATTCTGGGCACCAATAAACAGGCTTTAAGCCCTTATAAATATAGCCCTTATTTGCCATTTCTCCAAAAATCTCCACCTGCTTTGCAACATAATCGTTGCGAAGTGTTAGATATGGATTATCCCACTCGCCCAAAACTCCTAGCCGCTCAAACTGTCGACGTTGATCATCAACAAATCCAAGTGCAAAGTCGCGGCAAATTTTGCGCAATTCCAAAGGTGAAATTTGCTCGTCTGATTCCATACCAGCCTTTTTTCTGGCTTTAAGCTCAGTTGGCAAACCATGAGTATCATATCCGGGAACATAAGGTGCCTTAAATCCGGACATATTCTTATATCTTATGATAAAATCTTTAAGTGTTTTATTGAGCGCAGTGCCCATGTGGATGATACCATTGGCATATGGAGGACCATCATGAAGAACATAAAGAGGCTTGCCCTCGTTGTGTTTCATTAACTCTTCATATAAATTGTTTACTTGCCAATTGTTTAAAGCCTCGGGCTCTCTTGCCGGCAAACCTGCACGCATAGGAAATTCTGTGCTTGGCAGATTGAGTGTCTTGTTATAATCCATTTATGTGATAGCTCCTTAAACTAAAAATGCATTAGTAATTATTTGTGCTTTTTGAAAAACCCGTGTGTTGCCTCAACAGGCTCTTCATCGGAATTTTCAACACCAAAGCTAAGATGTTTGTGCGGTGGCGCTGATTTCTGTTGTCCTTCTTCAGAAACAACAAATCCATTTGTCTCTTGCATAACTTTGGCATTTTTCTGATTTAAAACAGGCTGTTGCTCCGGTTGTGAAACTTCCTTTGTAACATTCTGTGGCTCTTCTTCAGAGATTGTTTCAATTGTATTTATTGTTTCATCTTTAGATGATACCATTTCCGGTTCACATTCTTGTTCATTAACAAATGAGGAAAAGTCCGGGGATTTGTCGTATTCGAATGCTATTGCTTCTGCTGCCCTTGTAGCATCAAAAGGAACTTCGTCCGGCAATTTAGTGATAAGCTCTAGTTGGCTTTTGTACATTGAAACAATATTTCTCTTAAAAGATGCAATTTCAACGCGAAGACGATCAAACAACAGTTGCTGTCTTGCCACACTATCATGTGCCGCTGAAATCATACTTTCAGATTTACCAACAGCTAGGCCAAGAATCTTTGCAGCCTGTGAATCTGTTGCATCCTTCAATGCAATCGCCTTGCGCTCTGTTTCTTTAATTATCATCTCGGACTTAACATTAACCTGTGCGGCTGTTTCATCTGCAGCCGACAAAATTTGATTGGCTTTTTGATTAGCTTCTTCAACAATTTGGTCGGCAAGTCTTTGAGCACTGACAAGCACATTTTGTATGCTGCTTTGCGATGAAATACATTCGTCCAATTTCTTTTGTATTTCAGCCAGTCTTTTATCGGATTCAATTTTCTGCCTTGCCAAAATTTCTACTTCAGAAGCAACTTCCTCCATGAATATTTCAACATCGGACATTTTATATCCGCCAACAGCTGATTTTTGGAATTCAGTATTACGAATTTCATCTGGCGTTCTCATAATCGACTTCCCCTTTTTGTATTATAAATATTTTCTGTATTTTAAAATAATACGTCCTTTTTTGGAGACATCGGAAGTATCATCAATAACGAACTTTCCCTTACCACGCACCGATATCTTATCTGTATTTTTTACACCGAATGTTATTTTATCATGCGGCACACCATTTATGGCAACCAAACCGGATTCAATAATTTGCGCTGCAACTGTTCGGGAACATTTCACAAGTGATGCAATAACACTGTCAAGCCTGAGCGATGCAACTGTGTCTGTGAGATTTTCAAATCCACCGCCTTGAGGCAAATTGATATCGCAGCCCTCTGTAACCTTAACGCCAGCAGAACCCACCTTGTCAATCTGTGTTAAAATATATTTTGCAATGCGTTTTTGAACAAATGCAACGGCTTTTCCGGTTCCAATCAAAATATCGCCGATTGTATCCCGTTCAATACCTAATCCCATGAAAGCGCCTAAAAAGTCCCTATGAGACAATTTATCTGATTCACGAAAAGAAAATGTTATCGCAGAAATTGGGAACATTTCTTCGGATGGTGTACAAAAGCTTGGAAATGCACCAAAGCAAACGCGTTCTCCCCCATCAAAGCCTGCAAACATCATATAATTTGCATGCAACTTGTTCCCAATATTTATTGCAGCTGCTGCCTCCGCTGCACTTAGAAATCCAACAAATCGGGGCGAATCTTTCTGTTCACAAATTTTCACTGCATCAGTAATACGCGCTACGGTCATATCTTTATCCTGAATTCCCATTAGATATACATACTGCTACTTTCAAGCTCGTCCATAATAAGGTCGCCCATTATATCAACGTTAAACGGCGTAATAATGAATGTGCTGTTAGCAACACGCTTAATCTGACCGTTATTTGCATAAGCAACACCACTCAAAAAGTCTATCAGTCGACGAGCTGTTTCTTTGTTTGCCGACTCAAGATTAAGCACAACAGTTCTTTTGCCGTTAAGATGATCAGCAATTGAAGGTGCGTCATCAAATCTTTCGGGCTTAACTAAAACAACCTGAAGTTGTGTTGTGGCGTGAATATTCACATATTTATTGCGCTTTTCTGTAGGAAAAGGTGTTGTATTTGAATCAATCGGCTCTGATTTTTTGGAGTGAATTCCAAATATGTCATCATCTTGATTTTTGCCTCTGTTATTAACCATATCTTCTTGCTCGTCGCTCTCATAATAATCATCGTCAGGAACACTTACAATATTTTTTATTTTATCGAAAAAACTCATCCCTTTATCTCTCCTTGTCATTTGTTAAGAATATATACTTTTAATATTATAATCTCTTTCCGAAAAGAGCAGTACCTATTCTAACAATATTTGCACCACAATCAATGGCAAGTTCAAAATCATCCGACATTCCCATTGATAGGTACATCATGCTACTATTATCTAATCTTTTGGTGCTAATGTCAATAAACAGTTTGTTCATTTGCTTAAAATAACTGACAATTTTTTGATTTTCATAGCAAATTGGTGGAATTGACATTAAGCCTTTGATACTTACTCCATCAATTTTCGAAATACTTTTAACCGCAGCTTCTGTTTCTTCCGGTAAAAACCCGGACTTGCTTTTCTCTTTACCTATATTGACTTCAATCAAAATATCCATTGTTTTGCCAATTTTCAAGGCTTGCTTTCCTATTTCCTCAGCAAGTTTAATAGAATGCACCGATTCTATCATCTCAACGCGACTGACGATATCCTTCACCTTGTTTGTCTGAAGATGTCCTATGAAATGGCGATGTACCGGAATAATATCATTATCCTTTGATAAGAACTCCTGCACCCTGTTTTCTCCGATATATTTAATGCCACTGTTAATCGCATGATTAATTACTTGTGGGTCCACGGTCTTTGTTGCCGCAAGGAAAATTATATCTTCCGTTTTTCGTCCGGATTTCATTACAGCTGCTTCAATTCTGTTTGAAATATATTTATAATTCTCGTCGAAATTACTTATGCTGTCCGAAAAATTATTGAATGATTTTTCCGTCATACAAGTTTTTCCCCTTAACTATAATTTCATCATAAAGCCGAAGCGAGTCGGCATCTTCGGTATTGAGCTCACAAATAGAATAATTTCCAGCAGAATATAGAATTTTTACCTCAACAAAATTAGCCTGCGAGCTTTCATACACATAAACACCTTTTATTCCGTTTACCACACGAATAGCGCTACTGTTCACGCGGAGACCGGTATATGACTTCTTTATAATCGTAATTGGCATATTTCTGGTTTGTGCAAGTTCTTCATTCATACTTTTGCAGGAAAAAACCACTACAGCATTATTGCCACTCGCGCTTTTATTAACATGCTTAACATTAACCGTAAGCTCCGGAGTTGACGTAAGCTGTGTTCGCAGGGTTAATGTTGAACCCTCTACGAAATCCAATGAATCATCAAGCGGTACTGTCGCTGCTATATACCATTCATAATCCTGAACGACTTTTCCAACGATATTGGCCGATTGATTTGTATCGGGAGTTAGTGACAGCAATGTTTCATAGGTTAATTCGCGCAGTTTATCGGTTGATATAAGACCTTCATATCCATCCACTGATGAAATAAAATATCCGGAACAATTCGAACGGATTTCACCGCAAGAGGTTTCAATAGATGCCGTCAAGGAATCCCTCTCTGTTTTTAGCTTGGTTATTAGGCTATTAAAATCAGTTACTTCACCTGTTACAATTTGCTTTCTGTTCATGAGTGTTAAAAGTGTATCATACTCTTCCGAACATTGCGACAAATTTCCCGTCTGTACTGAAGATAGAATTGAAATTAGGGTATTAGAGATTTTTGTATTTATTAGTGTCAAATCAGCCGCATTTAAATCGTTGTATGTTTGAACATTGGTAAGTGTGTCTATTTGCCTGTTTAGTTCATCTATTTTAAGATAAGTATCGGCAACAGACTCATTATTATATACTGTGGCAATTACGCCATTTTTAGAAACTCTGCCGCCCTCAGAAACCTCATAGCTTTTAACACCTGAGAGCTCGCTGTTAATAATGGCCTCATCGCGGATAATCAGGCCTGACGTTGACAGCCCATCATATGCATCATAATAAATTGCCGTATCGGTAGTTAGCGGATTATAAACTGCCATATATAGCTGGGACAATATGAAAATCGATATGAATATCAATGCGATCCATTTAACAATATTGAGTCCATATGATTTATTCATTTCGTCGTCCCCCTCTTTAAAGTAGATTACTATTCTTCAAAATTTCCTCTGCCGACTTGAACACATCTTGTTCTTCATCAACATTTATCCAGTTGATTTGGGTATTCTTTAGGAACCAAGTCATTTGACGCTTTGCATAATGTCTTGTTTGGATTTTCAAACTTTCTACCGCAGCTTCAAGACTTATCTTGCCTTCAAAATATTCAAAAAATTCTTTGTGTCCGATTGCTTGAGCAGATGTATAACGGTCAACTGACATATATGCAGACTTTGCTTCGTCCAAAAGACCGTTTCGGAGCATGATATCCACACGCTTGTTTATTTTTGCATACAGTTTACTTCTGTCTTTATATCTTAAACCTATTACCACCGCATCATATGGTGACGGTAACGCCCTTGAAAGTTCTTTAAGCTCTGACATGGTTTTGCCGTGAATTTCAAAAACCTCTAGTGCACGGATTATCCTTTTTCTGTCATTAGCATGAAGCTTGTCCGCAGTTTGTTTGTCGATTTTTGCAAGCATTTCAAGCATATGATCCATGCCGTTTATATCGGCCATTTTTTCAAGTTTAATGCGAACTTCTTTGCTGTTTTCTTCTTCTTTATAGGTTATATTATCAACAACGGCATCAATATACAACCCTGTTCCACCGACAAGAATCGGTGTTTTATTGCGTGTTACTATATCTTTAATCACACTTGTTGCCTCTGCTTTATAATCAACCACAGTGAATCTGTCGGTTGGAGATAAAAACTCCATTAAGTGATGTGGTATTCCTTGCTTTTCTTCGTCACTCGGCACGGCTGATGCGATCGGCATATCTTTATATATCTGCATCGAATCTGCAGAAACTATTTCACCTTGCACCGTTTTGGCCAAATTAATTGCAAGATCCGTTTTGCCGGAGGCGGTAGGCCCCACCACGACAATAAGAGATGTTTTACTCATTATTGAATCCGCCCAAACTGTTTTTCAATTTCTCGCCTTTTTAATTCGATTGCAACCGGCCGTCCATGCGGGCAATACATAATATCGTTGTTGCCGAGAACCCTAACCGCAAGTTCCAGAAGCTCCTTAGATGTAGATTTGTTTCCTGCTTTTATTGCAGCGCGACAGGACATTGAGTGATAAAGTGAGTCCACTCTTTCGCTTTGAACACACTGTTTTGTAATTAAATTCTCCGCAATTTCGCTTAACATTGCTGTCAAGTCCTCGCCGATAAGCATTGATGGAACGGCACGAACCAACACAGTTCCCTCACCAAATTCCTCCACATCGAAGCCTGCTTTCTCCAACATTGAGATTGAGTTAATAATCTCGTCAAATTCTTCCTTTGAAAGCACAATAGACTGAGGCGTTAGCAACAGTTGAGACTCCGGCTCGCTGGTCGCTTTAAGTTTATCAAACAAAATTCGTTCATGTGCGGCATGCTTATCAATCATATATAGACTTTCGCCCTTGGCAACAATTATATAAGTGGAAAATGCCTCACCCAAAAACGAAATGGGTTGTTCTTCCAAAATATTTTTATCAATAACATTTTCCACCTGAATATCAGGTCTAAATATATCTTTTTTAACAGGTGGCTGAACTATTTGAGAAATTTCCGGCGGTTTTTGTACTTCATTCGGCGGAGCGACTCTAAAAACCGGAGATTCCCCCGAAGCACGCTTTTCGCTTTCGTTGCGAATTTCAGGCGCCGACTTTGCTATATTGCCTTTCTGAAAAGTTCCATAATCCGAAACTTTTGTATTCTTAAAAGTATCATTGTCGACTGCTGTTTTCAGAATTTGTTCATATAATCCAAGATTTTTTTCATAGCCTGGATTTGACGGACTTGTTGGACTTTTTGAGCTTATCTTTGCTTCTTCCATCACAGTTTGACGATATTCTTCAGTTGTCATTCTGATTGGTGCTTTGTGGTTAATTGCCATTGAGGGTCTTGAGTCACCGGCGATAAGCGCATTTTTCACGCCGTAATATACACAATCAAAAATACGTTTTTCGTCCGAAAAGCGCACTTCGGTTTTGGCAGGATGAACATTAACATCGACTGCACCTAAAGGCACATGCAAATGAATCACAGCCGCCGGAAATCGTCCAACCATAACCGAATTTTTATAGGCTTGTTCCAGTGCCGCAGAAACTGTTCCGGATTTGATAAATCGTCCGTTTAGAAAAACATATTGCCCATTGCGATTCGGGCGGCATGAAGATGGACGGCTTACAAAGCCATCAACTTTTATGCCATTAAGCGTACTGTCAACCGGAATGAGTGAACTTGAAAAATCCCGTCCGCAAACGGAATAAACTGCTGACATCAGCTTTCCGTCACCTGGAGTTTGCATAACAATTTTTCCGTCACGTATAAACTTAAAGGCTACTTCCGGATGAGAAAGTGCTATTCTGTCCATTACTGCCGCAACAGCATTGCCCTCAGAAACATCTTTTTTCAAGAATTTCATTCTTGCAGGTGTGTTATAAAAAATATCTTCAACAATTAAAGTTGTGCCAACAGGGCAACCTGCATCTTCCAAAGATATTTCTTCTCCGCCCGAAATCGAGAAATTAGTGCCGCAGGCCTCGTCTTCAGTTTTGGTTATCAGTTTAACTCTTGAAACCACCGAAATTGCAGCAAGTGCCTCGCCCCTGAATCCGAGTGTTGAAATTTCGTCCAAATCCGTATCGACCTTGACTTTACTGGTTGCATGTCTTAAAAATGCGGTCCTTACATCATCGCGGAAAATACCGCTTCCGTTATCGGTAACTCTAAGGAAAAGTATACCGCCGTTTTTTATCTCTACCGTAACAGATGTGGCTAATGCATCTATTGAATTTTCAACAAGTTCTTTAATAATCGAAGCCGGACGCTCAACAACCTCACCGGCGGCAATAAGCTCTGCGACCTGTCTATCAAGAACATTGATTTTTTTCATCTGCCACACCTCCATTATTAATTAGATGCGCTCATCTTTATAAGTCGTCTATTTCTTCATCGGTTTTACAAATAATATCGTCAATAGCTGCTTTTTGTGGTTCTTCGAATGTTTTAACAAGCAGCTGTTCAAACTCTTCGATAATTGGTCTAACATCTGCCTCTTTTTCTTTGAAAATAACGAGAGAGAATAAACCGAATGATGCAACCAACGCCAATGGAACAAAAACCAATGGTGTTCTGAAATCGTATTTAAAATAGGCCAATAGCGAAGATATAATCGGAATCAATATACAAAGGAACGCGAGAATCTTTGTATAAAGCCAAATTCCAAAATCAAAAACAAATAAATATTCAATTTTTGAAGTATCTTCTGTTTCCTTTAAAACTTCAACTAATAAGCAGTGATTCTCATATATATCGCCTCTTTTTTTGGAAGCTTTATAGAACACCTTGAAAGCACCTATTCTTTGATTTATATTGCCGACAATTCTGCTTTTCAGAGAGTTTTGCTTGAGAGATGTTTCAAGTTCCTTCTTGACTTCAGATTGCGGTTTTTCAAGTACAACAAAGCGCTTTTTTCCAATTAAACCGTACCTTTTTCCCAATGTCATAATCGTTACCTCACTTGTTATAATTCTTTTGCTCTTGAAATAAAATCAAACAGCATATTCATTGCCTCGATTGGAGTAAGTGCATTGACATCAAGGGCTTTCAATTCATCAAGAAGGACTTTCGCTCCTAACAATTCCATCGGCAATTGCCCTATTTCATCCGCTTTAACAGTAATTTGCGGGGCTCCTTCAGTTTCAAGTTTCTTTAAAATCTGCTTTGCACGATTAATCACCACATCGGGTATTCCCGATAGTTTGGCAACTTCTATGCCATAGCTATCATCAGCACCACCACGCACAATTTTGCGCAAGAAGGTGATTTCGTCCCCGTGCTTTTTAACCGCAGCATTATAGTTTTTGACGCCTTTAATTTGACTTTCCAAAGTAGTTAACTCATGATAATGCGTGGCGAACAAGGTTTTTGCGCCAAGTTTCTTTTTGTCTGCCACATATTCAAGAACCGCACGCGCAATAGACATTCCGTCATAGGTTGAGGTTCCTCGTCCGATTTCGTCGAAAATCACCAAACTGTCAGATGTTGCATTTTTAAGAATATTTGCCACTTCGCTCATTTCAACCATAAAGGTTGATTGACCGGCTGCTAAATCATCAGATGCACCTACACGGGTGAAGATCGCATCGGTAATACCGATATCTGCCGACTGAGCCGGCACGAATGAACCAATATGAGCCATTAAAACTATAATTGCAACTTGACGCATAAATGTAGATTTTCCCGCCATATTTGGTCCTGTTATAATGGCACAGCGGTTGTCCCCACTGTCAAGTAATATATCGTTTGGAACAAAGGGCTGACGCAATACATCTTCCACAACCGGATGACGTCCCGACACTATGTTCAGCCTTTTCTCGGTGTTTATTGACGGTCTGCAATAATTATTTTTAACAGCGATTTCAGCAAGCGAGCACAAAACATCAAGCTGTGAAATTGCTTGTGCCGTATTTTGAATTCTGGTAAGCTGCTCTGCGACAAAATTCCTTATTCCGTCGAAAATTTGATATTCAAGTTGGACGCTTCTATCTTTTGCTCCCAATACTCTGGCTTCAAGAGTTTTTAATTCATCAGTAATATATCTCTCACAATTTGCAAGAGTTTGCTTCCGGATATATTCCGGTGGGACTTTATCTACAAAAGAGTTGGATACTTCAATATAATATCCAAACACTCTGTTATATCTCACTTTAAGGGTTTTTATTCCCGTGCGTTCCTTTTCATCTGCCTCAACACGCGCAATAACACCCTTGCCATCGGTCATGTCTGCACGGAGAATATCGACTTGCGGATTGTAGCCTTCTTTAATAATCCCACCTTCTCTTACCGAGAAAGGAGGTTCTTCAACAATTGCATTTTCGATTAATTCGCAAACATCAGTCAACTCATCAATCTGAATATCTGCATTTTTAAGTAAATTGCTTTTTGCCCCGCGAAGCAGTTCTTTTATGTACGGCAACTTTGATGCTGTATATGAAAGGGACTTTAGCTCCCTTGCTCCGGCTGTGCCATAAACAATTCGTGTCATCAGGCGCTCAATATCATGTATTCCCGAAAGATATTCCCGAATTTCGCCACGCATTACAGTATCTGCCGCTAGCTCGTCCACCGCATTAAGGCGGGCAGTTATTTCGGTAACAGAAATCAGCGGTTGCTCTATCCACTTTCTTATTAGGCGTTTACCCATTGCGGTTTTTGTCTTGTCAAGCACCCACAAAAGCGAACCCTTTTTCTCTTTACCACGCATTGTTTCGCAAAGCTCCAAATTTCGCATTGCGGACATATCAAGTCGCATATACTGACTGTCAGTATATAAATTAACTTCGGATATACGGTCGAGTCCACTCATCTGTGTTTCGCCAAGGTATCTTATTGCCGCTGCAAGAGCAGATGTGGCAGGTGAACCTTCAGTTAAACCTTTTTTGTCGAGCGAATCAACTTTGAAGTGATTTTTCAGCACCTCGGTCGCCGCTGCTTTTTCAAAATAATCATCATCGAGAATTGTAATACAACAATCCATGCGGTCCGAAACAAATTGTTTCAGTTGCTTATTATTAAATATTAAATTGTCCGAAAGAACTTCTTTGGGAAGGAATCGACCGAGTTCACCAATTAAACGCTCGATAGTGTTATTATTTGAAAACTCGGTAAGGCTGACATCGCCTGTTGATGCATCGATAAAGCAAACGCCGCAAGTACTCTCGGAAATGCAAATGGAAGCAAGGTAATTGTTTCGTGATTCATCTAGCATGCTGTCCTCGATAACCGTTCCCGGTGTGATAACACGCACAACATCACGCTTAACCAAACCCTTTGCGGTTGCGGGATCCTCAGTCTGCTCACAAATTGCCACACGATATCCTTTTTCGATAAGTCGGGCAATATATCCTTCACAGCTGTGATATGGAATTCCGCACATTGGCGCACGCTCTTCCGTACCGCAAAGTTTGCCGGTTAAAACAAGATCAAGCTCTTTAGACGCAATTTCAGCATCATCATAAAACATCTCGTAAAAGTCGCCAAGGCGAAAAAAGACAATACTATCACGGTTTTTCTCTTTTATTTCCATATATTGTCGCATCATAGGTGACAGTTCAGCCAAATTTTTCAATCCTTCCCATAGAAACTGAATCGCTAGATATAATTAGTGGCAGCCTCCACAGCTCCCGCAACTTCCTGTACAAGCTGACGGTAACTCTGCTGTCATCGGATCCTCGCCATTAATGCTAAGAGTGATTATTCCGTTTACTTTGTTAACCATTTCATCAAGTCCGGATTTTGCTTCATTATAAGCAACCATTGACGGGCTCATCATTATCTTGCTATAGATATCACGAAGGCTTTCGTTAAGTTCTGTAACCTTATCGTCATTCTTGTTTTCGCTTGACAATTCTTTGTCGAGAGACATACGAACGAGGTTAAACTCACCGATTTGATTTTGCAAAGCTTCATCAGCATCATTTGCCTTCTTAGCTTCATCAAATTTTTTATAGCTTTCTTCCCCCTGAATTGCCACGCCGAGCTGTCTTGTAAGTTCAATAATATCCATTGTTTTTTCCTCCAAAATCCTTTTATACTAAGTTAAATTAGTATTTCTTTATTCCTTTTAAACTTCCGTCAAATTCAATGATTTGAACAGATGTAAAAGTACCAATTAGTGACTCGTCACCGCAAAAATCAATGACTGCATTACCCTCAGTGCGACCTATGATATGACCGTCCTCGCGTCCCTTTTCCTCGCACAGCACTTTGAATGTTTTGCCAACAAGGGACTCATTGATTTTGTGACTGATTTGCTCTTGTCTTTCAAGCAGTTCTGTGAACCATTTTGATTTTTCTTTGTAGCTGATTTCATCCGGCATCTCTGCTGCAGGTGTGCCTTTTCGTGGCGAATAAATAAACGTATACAAAGAATAATATCTAACCTGCTCAATCAAATCAAGGGTACATTTGAAATCTTTATAGGTTTCACCTGGAAAACCGACAATAATGTCGCTTGACAGTTGGATATCCGGCATGATTTCACGAGCAGTTTTAACAAGCTTTAAATATTCCTGCGAATTATAATGACGATTCATGCGTCGCAAAGTGATATCCGAACCGGCTTGCACCGGCAAATGCAAATTCAAGCACACCTTGTCGCACTCAGCCATCGTATGAAGTAGCTCTTCAGTGCAGTCCTTTGGGTGAGATGTCATAAACCTGATTCTGAAATCTCCCTCTAAATCGTTTACCATTCTGAGCAACTTTGCAAAATTCACACCGTGGTCTGCCCCTTTGCCATATGAGTTGACATTCTGCCCAAGCAGCATAATCTCTTTAACTCCTGAAGCAATAAGTTGCTTTGCTTCTTCTATAACCGCTTCCGGCTCTCTTGAGTATTCGCGTCCTCTGACATAGGGAACTATGCAGTATGTGCAAAAATTGTTGCATCCATGCATAATAGGCAACCAAGCCTTAAAAGTACCATCGCGAACAACCGGCAGTCCTTCAACAATATCGTTGTTGCTGTCCGAATTTTCAAAAACACGTTCTTGGAAAGCCAAATGACGATAAATAAATTCAGGCAAGCGGTGCCGCACATGCGTCCCAAACAAAATATCAACATAAGGATAGCTTCGTTTGATTTTATCTGCCACAGTTGGTTGTTGAGTCATACATCCGCAAAGTGCAACAATCATTCCCGGCTTTTTGCGTTTGTTATGCTTGAGCTGACCGACATGACCATAAACTCTGTCCTCAGCATTTTCGCGAACAGCGCAGGTGTTAAACAGCACAAAATCTGCGTCATCTGACGAATCTGTCATTTCATACCCACACGAAACCAAAAGACCTTTAATCTTTTCACTGTCACTCACATTCTGTTGACAGCCGTATGTGTGAACAAATGCAAGAGGCTGCTGAGCATATCGCTTTGATATTAATTTTTTAACTCTTTCGGTATATCCTAGTTGCTCTTGTAAGCAGTCAGTATTTGCCGATTGCTTTGTAGTTTCAGTCAAAGTTGTGACTCCTTAAAATTATTTCAAAATAACTAAAATATTATAACCTATTTTGTAACTTTATTCAAGTATGCATTATATACATTGCTTAATTATTTGATAATTTTTAACAATTCCCTCAAAGCTGTAATATCGGCAATTTGCCGGACTTGTTGATGGTAACCGTGTTGCGTCTATTCCGACATTTGCGGCACAAAGTTTACTATATAATTGCTGTGCTTTGCTGCCTGTGGTAAAAATTTCAGTTATTTTTGAATTATCAACAATCGGCTTTATATCATTCGCCACCGGATTTTTTATGCTTTCATCGCTGGCACCGGTTATTTCACAAGAATGAAGCACATCCCAAAGCGCAATATGGTGCATCAATAAAAATTCAATGCGTTCGTCATTTGATGTGCCGATTTCACAATCAAAAACTACCGACATAGCTTTCCAAAACCTGTTTTGTGGATTAGCATAATAAAAAGATTTTGCACGCGAAATCGGCGACGGCATTGTGCCCAAAATCAGCACCCGCGATTCATTGTCGTATATTGGTGGGAGCGGATGAATTATTCTGTTTTCCAATATTATTCACCTCCATATTGAGCAAATCCCAATATATAATTATTTTGATGTAAAATGCTTCATAAATTCAAAATTATTATATTATATTTTTGGAATGGTCTTGATAATTTAACATTTTCGCAACTGCTTATAAAGCATAGCCAATGCTTGCTGTGTTATGGTGATAGTCATATTTTATAATCTCATAAAAATGTTGACCTAAAGATTTTGCTTGAAAGTAAATGTTTTAAATCTGTGTTAGAGCTAATAAATGCAAGATTATTTAAGCCCACACATAACATATTAGCTCATACTTATTTGGATATTATATCACAATAAAATTCAGTATAAAAGAGAGATTTTTCGGCTATAAAGTGTTGACACGCCCCACACTTTATGCTACAATACGAATGTTGCTTTTTGGCACAGATAGCACGGAGAGATACCGAAGCGGTTGTAACGGAACGGTCTTGAAAACCGTCGTACGGAAACGTACCGTGGGTTCGAATCCCACTCTCTCCGCCATTTTCATATTAATATTCTTTAAACAGTTACCAAACGGAGAAGTACTCAAGTTGGTGACGAGGCGCCCCTGCTAAGGGCGTAGGTCGGGTAACCGGCGCGAGAGTTCGAGTCTCTCCTTCTCCGCCATTTTAAGAACCCTGTATTTAAGCTATAAACGGCTTGGATACAGGGTTTTTTCATGTTTTTATGGCGGAAAATATCAGGAGTTTAAACCCCATTTCGGTAAATAAAAGTCGGTAAAAAGTCGGTAAACTTTTTAAAAGCACAAAACCGCCCTACTCAATCAAGAGCAGAGCGGTTTATGTGTGTTATGCAATTTGTTTAATGGCGTTTTGCTGAACGAATGTTTTTATCTGCTCATATCCCCAACCGCAATTAATTAGACTTGATACAAGCATTTCCATGCTTTCAACATCTTTCAATTCATCAGTGGTGAAATATTCTC
>JAQVYP010000004.1 GCA_029004655.1 Oscillospiraceae bacterium
TTAATAGTTCACTTTTTAAAATTGTATTTTCCATGATTTTTACACTCCTTAATGATAAATTATTCTTTAGTAATTGTTTTCTATATTATAATTAGTAGTGTTTGATTACTACTAATAATAAGAAAATAAAAGGCTTAAGATGGCCTATTAATCAATACTTTAATAGATGGTTATATTTAAAGAATTATCTTTCTTCTCTTCCCTCAATTATACAAAACATTCATTTTGTATAATTGATTATATATATTTCAGGTACTTCTCTTTTCACATAATTATTAATGATGTTTATATAAAATCATCATTCTCGCCTCAACGAATCTACCGGGTTCATTTTTGCTGCCGTGCGTGCCGGATAAACTCCAAAAATAATTCCGCATATTACAGAAATTAATAATGTTGATAAGATTTGCTGTAAAGATAAATTTAAACTATAATTCATAATAAACCCGCAAATCTTTATAAAGCTTTCAGTTAAAATAATTCCCGTTAAGCAACCGCCTACTGAAAGCAAAATAGCCTCAATTAAGAATTCTTTCATAATATCAGCTGATTTCGCTCCAATAGCTTTTTTTATTCCGATTTCCTTTGTGCGCTCTGTTACTGATACTAACATGACTGTTGTTATTCCAATTCCTGCTACAACAAGCGAAATTGAACCTATTATTGATAATACTA
This sequence comes from Oscillospiraceae bacterium, assembly GCA_029004655.1. Lineage (GTDB taxonomy): Bacteria > Bacillota > Clostridia > Oscillospirales > Acutalibacteraceae > STF2-152. The sequence goes on from JAQVYP010000004.1 coordinate 676, forward strand.
CATTTATTATATTTAACATGTTACTAAGCTTATCACGCTGTTTTGAAATGTTTTCTACCTTAATCGAATTAGTCCCGGATTTATATGAACCCATTGCTTTTACCGTTTTTTCGCCTAAAGTATCATACATTGATTCTTCTTTTGATTCAAATTTTATTGCAATTTGGCTAATTTTATCCGAGCCTATATATTGTTGAATAGTTGTATATGGTAAATAAATCAAATTTGGAATATAATCTCCCATAACATTTTGTAAAATGCTGCTGTCAGCAGATACTATTCCAACTATTGTATAATAATCAGTTATATTATTGATAGTAATCAATACTTTTGATCCAACTGCATTTTCTCTGGAAAATAATAGTTTGGCAGTCGTGCTATCCATTAAGCAAACATTTGTTCTTGCTGAAATATCACTTTTATTCATGTCAGACCCATATAATATTTCTAATGAAATTATTTTATCAGATCCACTATCAAACCCCCATAAAACTGCTTGTGAAAGCTCACTATTATTTGAAATCCCGCCAACAGCTGTAATAATTGGAGAAGCACTATCAATGAACGATAACTTTCGAATAAAATCTAAATCATCATTAATTAAAGATTCATGAGGATTCTTATTATCAACAGAAAGAGTGACTCCGTTTAATCCCAGACTATCGAGTTCATTATTTATCAAACTTTGACCAGTTGATGAAATCACTCCGATAACTAGTACAGACATAATTCCAATTGTGATACTTATTATTGTGAGCAACGACCTACTTTTTCTGCGTGATAAATTTTTAAAAGCAATCAAAATATTATCCATTTACTTGTCATTTCCTGTCTTTATTCTAAAACAGTTGTTTTTCATGTCGGAATCTTTTAAATTAACAGCAACTGTATCGTTTAAATTGATGCCTGATGAAACTACAATACCAGCGCTTGTTTCATCAGCTTCTTTAAAAAATTGCTTAACCGCCCAGCAACCAACAATTTTGTAAACATAATTGTTATTATCATCATCCTGGACAACCGCTTCATAAGGAACAATAACAGCGTTTTTCACCGTATTAGTTATAATAGTCGCTTTGACAGTATATCCGGATTTAAGTTTTGAATCAGGATTATCTATATCGACATACCCTTCAACTATAGTTTCCGATGTTGTCCCTGTCGATATTGTCTTGGCTTTTTTTGCAAGTTCTGTCAAAACACCTGTATAGACATAGTCACCAAATGCATTGCCTGTGATTTGAACAGGTTGACCAATTTCAATATTGGAAATCAAATTTTCATTTATATTAATCTTCACGCTTAAATTATTATCTCCGTTAATTACAATCAGCTCTTTGCCTTTGATAACTGCACTTCCGCTTTTTATATTTACTTTCGAAATTTTGCCGTTTTGCTCAGCTTTAATTTCGTCAGGAATTTGGTCGATTACTGTCGATTCATCCTGAGAATAAGTGCTGTATAATTGTGCAGTTGCCTCCTTATCAATAGTAATTAGCGTGTCTCCATCGCTCACTCTATCCCCTACTGCTACACAAACTTTTTTTACGATAAATGAATATGAACTTTCTATAGTTATGTTTTCACTGTTAATGATTTTTCCGCTGCATACAATACTATCAATATAGTCATCGGAAAAAACATAGGCAGTTTCTGTATCACGTGCTGTTAACTCACTTAAAACTGGAATTGAAATAGCAACAACAATTAGCATTGTTGTAATTATTATTAAAGCTAAATATTTTTTCATAACACACTTCATCTCCCCTGAATCTATTGTTTGATTATAACAGCCTATTTATTATCAAAAATAAAAAAAATCCGAACAGAAATTAATCTGTACGGATTCTAATTCACTAATCTATCCTAATTAGGTATAATTATATAAAACAAAATGCAGAAAAAGTGCATTATACTACCGGCAACAACGAAAAGGTGGAAAATAGAATGCATGTACCGATGCTTTTTTCCAACACCATACAAAACAGCGCCAATTGTATAAAATAATCCGCCAACCAACAAAAATACTGTGCCGCCAACGCCAAGTGCAGCATAAGTTGGTCTTATTTCAAAAATAACAACCCAACCCATAGCTAAATAGCAAATCATTGAAAATACTTTATACTTCTTCAAATCAATTGAATTTAAAATAATACCAAGAACTGCCGCAGCCCATATGATACCAAATATTGTCCAACCGAATACAACGCTTACTTTTCTAAAAGCACACAAAGTAATAGGAGTATACGTTCCTGCAATTAACAAATAGATTGAGCAATGGTCAATAACCTGAAATACTTTCTTTGCCATTAATTGAGGCCTTAATCCATGATAAATGCTTGACATAGCATATAAAAGTATCATAGTAGAGCCATAAATAGCGCCGCTTACTACACCATATATATCACTGTTAAGCGCTGCAAAAACCACGCATAAAACAACAGCGACGATGCCTAGAGCACCACCTACTAAATGTGATACCATATTAAAAATTTCTTCACCTTTTGTATAGTTGGGAAGAACTCTATCAGATAATCTCGTTCTTGTCATTTTCTTATTTCCCTTCATTTGTTAAAATTAAGTATAAACAACAAATGTAAATAAATCAAGCACTAGATTCCATTTAATGTAAATTTAGGGACATAATCTTTATTACTGCTTGAGAGCTCCTGAATATAAACATTTTTTATGTTGGAATCTATTAAATAATCCAATACTTTGTTATATTCACGCGAGGTTACTTTTCTTGAAAGCTCTTTAAAATTATATGCATTTTTAAGTGGAGTATACTGACTCATCAGGCTAAAATATGCGTTAAAAGCATTTGTTTTTACCCAGTCTATAATTTTCATTGCTTCTGAAGTTGATGCCGGCAAAACCAAATGTCTGATGATAACGCCTTTAACCATTAAGCCATCAGAATCGATTACAGTCTCCCCTATTTGTTTTATACATTCCAAAATACAATTTTGTGCAACTTCCGGATAATTTGCAGCTTTTGAATATTTTTCTGATTTTTCAGTTGAAATATATTTAAAATCCATTAAATAAACATCAACATATCCTTTTAACATTTTTATAGTATCAATATCATCATAACCACCAGAATTATAAACAACAGGTATGTTAGGCTTATAGATTTTAAGAGCCTCAACAATACTGTGCACATAATGAGTTGGATTTACTAAATTTATGTTATGCGCGCCCTTGTGTTCTAATTCATAAAACACGTCAGCAAGTCGCTCTATAGAGATTGCTTTTCCGTAATTCTCATGAGAAATCTCCCAATTTTGGCAAAAAACGCAGCGTAATGAACATCCGGAGAAAAATACAGTTCCTGAACCGTTAATACCGCTAATACAGGGCTCTTCCCACATATGAAGCATTGTATGGGCTATCATTGGTGTAAGCGACATTTTACAATAACCGCCAATGTTAGTTTCATTAGTTCGTTTTGCGTTGCATTTTCTTCCGCACAGGTTGCAATGAATTATGTTTTTTTGCAATATCTTCACCTTTGAATATTTTGATTTTTTCAATGACTATTGGATTAAGTAATATTATAGCTATTATATTTGGAAATGCCATAAGTCCGTTAAAAATATCTGCAAGAGACCACACATCATTTGTTGATATTACTGAACCAAGCGGAATTACTCCAACAAAAATAACAATATATATAACTTTACAAAATTTTTTACCTTGGAACAAAAAGTCAACAGATGCCTTGCCATAAAATGCCCATCCGAGTATTGAAGCGAACGCAAACATTGCAGTTGCAATTGCTAAATACTTACTGCCTATATTTCCAAATGTATCGCTAAAAATTTTATTAACAAGTTCTGTTCCAAATAAAGCCGTTCCACATCGGAATTCTTTTGAGCATAGCACCGCAAAAGCCGTAAGGCTGCATACAATCATTGTGTCAATAAAAACCTCTATAACGCCCCACATTCCTTGCGTTACAGGGTCTGCGTTTTTAGCCGAAGCGTGAGCAATAGGTGAACTCCCCATTCCGGCTTCATGCGAAAATATTCCTTTGCTGATTCCAACACGCATTGAATGAATTATTACAGCACCTGAAATTCCACCGGTAATTGAGTTAATTCCAAACGCCTGCTCTATTATAGCACGAAATGCAGCGGGTAAAAAATAAATATTCTTTCCTATTATGAACAATGTTGCAAAAATATATAACAACGACATAAGTGGAACAACCAATGCCGATATGTTTGAAATGCGATTATTATCGCCTATCAAAAATAGTATTATCAAAGCAATTGAAATGCCAACTATTAATTTTGAAATATCAAACGCACTATTAACACAAAATGCCACTGAGTTTACCTGTGACATGTTTCCTATAAAAAAAGATGCTAAAATACAGAAAACAGAAAATAAATATGCTAAAAAATGAAGGCTTTTAGGCAATGCTTTTTTTATATAAATCATAGGGCCGCCAAAAGTTTCTTGACGCTCATTTTTCTCGGAATATTCAACAGCAAGGCAAATCTCCGAAAACTTAGTCATCATTCCCACTAAGCCGGAAAACCAGATCCAAAATATTGAGCCGGCACCGCCTATTGTAATTGCTGCTGCAACACCTGCAATATTACCAACTCCAATTGTACCACCTAATGCGACAGACATAGCCTTGAAACCATCTTTAGACCCATTAAATAGGCTTCCAAACGTTTTTTTGAATATTTCCGGCAAATATATCAATTGGAAAAAGCCACTCTTAAAAGACAGAATTATACCTGTTAAAAGCAAGATGAGAATCATTGGTGGTCCCCAAACGAATAAATAGATGCTTTCGAATATACTTTTAATTATTTCCATAAAAAACCACTCCGCACTATACCTTGTATACATATATACTAAGATATAAGCAAAGTGATCGAAAACTATGACTGAATACTTGATCGTTCGTGATTTATTTTAGGTGACTTATAGTGTTTTACGGAAACATAATCATACATTTTTTTGTAAAAAATTTTGCCAATAAAAGATAAACCACATTTTTTACAACGAAATTCGGCTCGGAAATTGTTATATTTAAAATCCCATGGTGTAGTTCTTTCGGCAATTCTATTGCAGTTTTCACATAAAAAGTGCATTTTGCTTTTGTCGATAAGCGGGCTCTCAATATCTGATATAATATAAGGTTTATAAGTCAGTCTTTCGTAAAAATCGGGCTTTAAAGTGTCTACTATCAATGAATGAAGGCGCTCTTTATTAAATGTTTTTTGCAATATTTCAGCGCTCAGACGACTATCATCGATGGCTCTGTGTAATTCAATTCCCTCAGTGGAAAGCTCCAACATTGCTGCGGCATTTGAAAGAGAAATCTGCAATTTTATTTTGTGACCGTGTAAGGTAAGTTCATTCTGGACAAACTTTTGAAGGTCAATATAATTAGAAATGCATGGGATTGTTTCACAATCAGCGAATAATCTGCAATTTTCAATCAAAACATATAAATCAGAATCGCTCCAAGTCAAAGTAATTGCATCATCACCTACCCAATCGGAATATTGTTGCAATGCAATCTCAAACGGAATTCCCTCTGACATTTCTTCATTCGTGATATTTGTAAGATCTGAAAATCTTTTTGAAAGTTTATCGGTTAGTTGCGAGCATATAACGGATTTGAATTGTGAAATTAAATTTAAATTTCCATCAAGTTTAACTGCACCAATTTCAATAATTTCATTTACATTTTTACCGTGTAATTTGAAAAATGAATTATTCCATTCTGTGTCAAGTATAATATATTCCATAAAACTCCTACTAACCACCAATATTCAACAAATTTTGAGCATTTTTAAACATAATATTATCATTATCCCGGTCAGATAAATCCATACTTTCAATAAACCTTTTTTCCAAGTGCACCCCACTCCAAGGAAGGTCACTACCGAATAAGATTTTATCAGCACCGTGATTTTCAATAATTCTTTTTGCGTGCATATTAGGCATTCTTGAATATGAATACGCTGTATCAAAGTAAACATCGGTTCCGACCAGATATTTTTCGACATCATTCCAAAGTAAATACCCACCCATATGTGCAGCTACTACTTTACCTCCATTTGACTTAAATATCGGCAAAACCTCTTTTAATCTTTGCGGAGTGCAATGAACCGGATCAAAATATTGTATATCAACACCGGAATGAAATGTCAAGATAAGTCCGAGCTTCGCAACGGTTTCATAAATGGCAGCCAACTTAGGGTCATCAACAAAAAAGTTTTGATATTCCGGGTGAAGTTTGATTCCCTTTAATCCAAGCTCTTTAATTCTGTACAATTCTTCAACAGCATTTGGAGCCATTGGGTGCACTGAACCAAAAGCAATAATACTATCACTGTTAATTTCTGCCGCAAAATTATTGACGTTGGTTTGTTGATTTGGGTTCGTAGCAATATTTAAAACTACCGATTTATCAATGTTATATTTTTTCATATTTTCAAGATGGCTATAAATGGTTCCCTTTATAAACGGGACAGCATTACCGGCGTTATGCGATAATGCTGTCATTGCTTTGTTTACAATTTTTTGAGGGAAAACATGAGTATGAAAATCAATAATCAAAATAGCGCCCTCTTTAGTTCTTGCTTGATGCTTTCATACGAAGTTCCTTGCTAAGAATACGTTTTCTAAGACGAATACTTTTAGGTGTAATTTCAACTAATTCATCGTCTTTTATGAATTCCAGTGATTGCTCAAGGCTTAATACGCTGTGAGGAACGAGTTTTAAAGCATCATCGGAACCTGAAGCACGAGTATTACTAACATGTTTCTTTTTGCAGACATTGCAAACAATGTCTTCATTCTTTGGGTTTTCTCCAACAATCATACCTTCATAAACTTCAACACCGGAGCCAATAAAAAGTCTGCCTCTTGACTGCGTGTTAAACAAGCCATATCCAGTTGTTTCACCGGCTTCGTGAGCAACAATTGAACCTGAAAGGCGTTGTTCGATTTCACCCTTATACTCTTCATATCCGTTAAAAATGTGATTCATAATTCCATTTCCATTTGTATCAGATAGGAATTGTGAACGGAAGCCCATGAGTCCACGCGCAGGAATTAAGAATTCCAAATGACTCGAACCGGTCTCACGAGTGCCCATATTTTTAATTTCTGCTTTACGAGTTCCAAGGCGTTGCATAACTGTTCCAACATATTCCTCTGGAACTTCAATCATCAACAGCTCCATAGGCTCAAGTTTAGTGCTTCCGTCATATTTGTAAATAACGGTTGGAGGAGAAACCTGAAATTCATAACCCTCTCTGCGCATTGTCTCAATCAAAATAGAGAGATGAAGCTCACCACGTCCTGAAACCTTGAATGTATCGGCAGAATCCGTTTCCTCAACACGCAAGCTTACATTTGTTTCAACTTCTTTAAACAATCTATCTCGAATATTTCTTGAAGTAACCAATTTACCTTCACGGCCTGCAAAAGGTGAATTATTTACCATGTAGTTCATAGCAATGGTCGGTTCATCAATTTTAACAAATGGCAAGGCTTCAACACAACTTGGATCGCAAGCGGTTTCACCGATGGTTAAATCAGGAATTCCGGAAATTGATACAAGGTCTCCGAATTGTGCTTCTGTAACTTCAACTCTTTTTAGACCTTCAAAAACATAGAGTTTGCCAATTCTGACATTAGATGTGCTTCCGTCTTGACGACACAGCACAACAGATTGACCTGCAATAGCATGGCCACGCTCGACACGACCAACGCCTATGCGGCCAATATAATCGTCGTAATCAATATTTGAAAACAAAATCTGTAAAGGTCCTTCAGGATCGCCTTTTGGTGATTCAATCTCATTAATTATCATTTCAAAAAGGGGTTTTAAATCTGTTCCCTTTTCATCCGAGTCCAGTGAAGCATAACCATCACGTCCGGAAGCATAGCAAATCGGGAAATCAAGTTGATCATCATCAGCACCAAGCTCAATAAACAAATCCAAAACTTCGTCAATAACTTCAATTGGACGAGCCATTGGGCGGTCAACTTTATTGACAACAACAATCGGCTTTTTGCCAAGTGCCAATGCCTTCTTCAAAACAAAACGCGTTTGTGGCATACATCCTTCAAAAGCATCAACCAAAAGTAGAACGCCGTCTACCATCTGAAGAATACGTTCAACTTCACCACCGAAATCCGCATGCCCGGGAGTATCAACAATATTAATCTTAATATCATTATACATTATCGTGGTATTCTTGGAAAGGATAGTGATACCTCTTTCTCTTTCCAAATCGCTAGAGTCCATGACTCTTTCAATAAGTTGCTCGTTAGTTCTAAAAGTGCCGCTTTGTCTTAACATCTGATCAACAAGAGTTGTTTTACCATGATCAACGTGAGCAATTATTGCAATATTTCTTAAATTATTTGAGTTAGCCATATTTCTGTCCCTTACACTTTATTCTTTAAACTTTTTTCTTTAACCTTAGTATTATACCAAATTAGACAGTAAACTACAACAAAAAACATAAAAATATATTGTCACATTAATAACAAAAAGGCCGAGAAATTCTTCAAGGCCTTTAGTACTTATTATTTTGGAATATCAAAACTGGGATTAAACGCATAAAAGTTCTTGGAATTCAACCGGTCTTGTGCAATGCGCAAACCTTCACCAAAGCGTTGATAATGGACTACTTCACGTTGTCTTAAAAATTTAATTGCATCTCTGACGTCAGGGTTATCACTGCAAAACCGCAATATATTATCATACGTTGTTCTTGCCTTTTGCTCTGCTGCTAAATCCTCATGTAAATCTGCCAGTACATCACCCTTTGACTGCATTTGAGCTGCTGTATAGGACATTCCTGAAGCTGAAGTTGGGTAAACACCACTTGTATGGTCTACGAAATATGAGTCAAATCCAGCAGTTTTTATGTCTTTTTCTGTTAAATTTCTTGTCAACTGGTATACAATTGTACCAATCATCTCCAAGTGACCTAGTTCTTCGGTACCTATATCTGTTAGCAGTGCCTTTAATTCAGGATAAGGCATTGCAAAACGCTGGCTTAAATACCTGAGGCTTGCTCCTAATTCGCCGTCAGGGCCGCCATATTGAGTTATTATCAGACTTGCAAGTTTAGGATCCGTTGTTTTAATGTTTATAGGATATTGCAATTTCTTTTCATATTGGAACATTAGTTACCAGTCCTTTCCCAGGGCCAAGGGTCTTTAACCCATTCAAACCTTGCGTCTCCATAAGTATCGCCATGATTTAATGGACCATACTTACTTTCATATTCTTTACGAAGTTCCATAGCTTTTGCATGATATTTTCTATTTGCTTCAAGTGCCACGGTGTCATTAGGATGTGTATCAAGATACATATGCGTTTCCCATGCTGCAAATTGTGCCCCCGAAAGTCGGCGCAGGAGCATTTCTTGTTCATTGCTCATTTCTTATTACTAACTCCTTTTTACTTACGTAATTATTAATGTATTTAAATATCTATTTCACAAATTTACCGCTAAACGGTTTGTCGAGATCTGGGAAAAGTGTTCCGTTATTAAGTGCTTCGGCTTGATCATATACTGTGCTGTACTTTTGCATTGGCACATAGGCCATAGTTAATGGCAAATCTTTTAATGGTGTGTTATCCAGTTTTGAACTAACTCCTAGCTCAACCATCTTTGGAACTGCAGCTGTCATTTCAGCTTCAGATGTCATTAGAGCAGTAGGCGTCATTTCGAAGTAGTCTGTCATTTTATATCCTCCAAATCACATTAAATAAATAAAGATAAAGACGCAAATACGTCTTAATACATGGTATGACCTTGTCCTTAAAATTGCTACAAAAAAGGCTCCCCAAAATCTTGGGAAGCCTTTTTTATTAACTGTTTTTATAGGCGTCGCAAACTTCTTGCTTATCACCTATCATTTTAATTTTACCATGTTCAAGCCACATGCAATGCTTGCAAAGTCTTTCAATTTGCTCAATACTATGAGAAACTATAACAACGGTTGTTCCACCACTCATCAACTGATTGATACGATCTTCACATTTTTGCTGAAATCTAAAATCTCCAACAGCAAGGATTTCATCAACAATCAAAATATCAGGCTGAGTAATTGTGGCGACAGCAAAAGCAATACGGGCAACCATTCCTGAAGAATAATTTTTCATTGGAACATCGAGAAATTCTTCCATTTCTGAAAAATCAACAATCTCATCAAATTTATCTTTCATTGTTTGTCTTGAAAACCCCAAAACCGAACCATTCAAAAAGATATTTTCACGAGCGGTTAATTCCATATCAAAGCCGGCACCAAGTTCTATTAACGGAGCAATAACTCCGTAAATTTTAACATAGCCTTTGGAAGGCTTTAAAATACCAGAAATGATTTTTAGCAATGTGCTCTTTCCAGAGCCGTTAAGACCGACAATACCAAACACATCGCCCTTTGGTATCTCCAGCGAGATATCCTTTAAAGCAATAAAATCCTGGTACATTAGCTCACGCTTAAACAATTTAATTAAATATTCTTTAATACTGTCAATTTTAAATTTACTCATATTGAAATGCATATCAACATTCGAAACTATAATTGCTTTATCCATACTAACACACCACCCTAGATATAGAGTATAAACTTGTTTTGAGACTTTTTCAAAACAAGTGAACCAATTAAAAGAGACAACAGCGCACAAAAAATACAAATAAGGTTATCTTTTAAACTCGGTACAATGCCATACATAGCAACATTTCTAAAATACTGAACGTAGTAATACATTGGATTACAGTAAATTACATTCGATACAATTGCCGGCATTGATTCGAGCATTGATTCCGGATAAATAATTGGTGTCATGTACATAAGAGCTGTTAGAAAAACACTATATAAATGAATTACATCTCTGAAAAATATACTTATTGCACTCAAAAAAAATCCAACACCAAGTGAAAATACTAAAACATATAAAAATACAAATGGCGAAAAAACAATTGTCCAGCTTGGTACAAAGCGAAGTATTATAAACATTATTATAACAGCTAAAAGCGAAAACAGCATATTAACAAAAGCAAAAATTGTTTTTTCAAGTGGGAAAATAAATTTTGGAACATAAACCTTTTTTATAAGCGGACTGTTTCCCAAAATTGAAGTCAATGCCCCATTGGTTGCTTCGCCAAAAAAATTGAAAATCAATGAACCGGTTAAATAATAAATCGGGAAATTTTCAACAACCTTAAAAATACTTGAAAATACAGCTGTAATAACCATCATCATCAACAGCGGATTTAGAACACTCCACAATATTCCAAGTAAAGACCTTCTGTATTTAACTTTTAAATCTCTTGTCGTTAAATCTTCGAGAAGATATCTATATTTAAAAACATTTTTTATAAAAACCTTCACAAACAATACTCCTTTTTAATATATGTAATGTATTATTCTGACATTTCAAAATTACATATGAGCCATTATATCACATAGAGTTCAAAAAGTGAATATATATAAAATAATAAAATGACAAATATATTAATGTGTTAAAATATTGCCGTAATTGCTTCTCTGACATTTCTGACACCTATGAGTTCGATTGAACCGGAAACAGTATCGCCAATTTGCTTAATACAAGATGCCGGCAAGACGCATCTTGTAAAGCCTAGTCTTGCCATTTCTGCAACTCTTGCATTTACACGTGGTACTGCCCTTACTTCGCCCGCAAGACCGACTTCTCCAAAAGCAACTACGTCATCAGGAATCGCTTTATCCTTTAATCCCGACACCAGTGCAAGCATAACCGCTAAATCTGCGGCAGGCTCGTCCAATTTTAAACCGCCGACTATGTTTAGATATGCATCAAGATTTGAAAAGAAAAATCCCATTCGCTTTTCTAAAACGGCAAGCAATAAATTCATTCTGTTAAAATCAAAACCTGTTGCCATTCGTCTTGGATTTCCAAAGCCTGTGGTAGTGACAAGACCCTGAACCTCGGCCAGGATCGGTCTTGTGCCCTCTAATACGCATGCTATGCAGGTTCCCGAAACATTCTTGATTCGTCCGGAAAGTAACATAGCAGACGGATTAGGGACTTCACGAAGGCCATTGTCATTCATTTCGAAAACGCCAATTTCATTTGTTGAACCATAACGGTTTTTAACAGCTCTTAGAATTCTGTAGGAGTAATTGCGCTCCCCCTCAAAATATAAAACAGCATCCACTATATGCTCCATAACCTTAGGCCCGGCTATAGCACCGTCTTTATTTACATGCCCTACAATGATAATCGGAATATCAAGCTCTTTACCAACACGCATTAGCAGATTAGTGCATTCACGAACTTGTGTTACACTGCCCGGAGATGAATTGAGAGCTGACAAATTCATGGTTTGAATTGAATCAACCATTACAATTTCAGGTTTTGTTTGCCTAATATAATCGCAAATATCTTCAATATCTCTGTGTGCCATAATATAAAGTGTATTGTTGCTGATTGAAAGCCTATCCGCACGAAGCTTAAGCTGCTTTGAAGACTCTTCACCAGATACATAAAGAATACTGCTTTGAAAACATAAAACACCGCATATTTGCATTAGCAAGGTTGATTTTCCAATTCCCGGATCACCGCTTAAAAGAATGATTGAGCCTTTGACGATACCACCGCCAAGCACTCTGTCAAGTTCACCGATTCCGGTTATATAGCGGAATTCTTCACCTGTAGTAATCTCCATTACTGATGACACTTTATCATAATTGAAGACACGATTTTTGGCAGCAGCGGGTTTTTCAATTTCTGATATTTCTTCATTCATGGTATTCCAACTGTCGCATTGCGGGCATTTTCCGACCCACTTTGGGCTTTCACAGCCACATTCAGAACAAACAAAAACAGTTTTTGATTTCTGAGCCATTTTCAATCTCCTTATTATACTGATATCCGACTAAAAGCTTAGCAAGACTTTTAGTTGAACATTAGTATTAATTTAAGTCCAAATATTTTAAAACACCACAAACAATAGAAAATGCGATTTTGGATTGATATTCATCGTCTTTTAAATTTGCCAAATCGTTATTATTACTTAAAAAACCGCATTCAATAATAACTGCCGGAGTTGTCGCATTATATAAAATATATGCATCCTTTGTGCTGGGTTTAATTAATCGGTTATTATCCGTTTGAACGTATTCAGCAATTGCTTCCTGAATTTCACTAGCCAATGCATCGGATGTTTCCACCTTCGATGCATAAAACACCTGTGCACCGTGGACCGAACTTTGAGAAAATTTATTTAAATGAATGCTTATATAAATGGAATTTTGATATTTTGACATAAGATTTAATCGATTCTTTAAATCGCTGACCTTGCGACTGCGTATTGTTTTACCGTTATTCGTGTCGGTTCCGATATCCTCAGTCCGAACCATTATTACATTCAAACCTAACGCTTTTGCTATTTTTTCAGTTTTCAAAGAAATCTGCAAATTTAAATCCTTTTCCAAAGTTCCGTCATCAGCAACTGCTCCTCCGTCAAACCCGCCATGGCCGGCGTCGATAATAACTATTGGCATGGTTGAAGCAAAAACTGAAGTAGTTTTGGCAATTTCAGCCAACTCGTATGTCGCTAACGATAACATTAAAACACCACAGAGGCATCCTATAGCTAATAAAAATCTTTTATAAGACATAATCACAGCACCTCACATTTTCCCTTAAAGAAAAATATGCCGATGAGGGATGATTATATGTTAGTTTTGTGCAAGAAGTGCTTGAATCATTATAGAATTTTCCAGTCTTTTACGCTGTAACTCACATGAATATTTATGAGGCTTGAAAAATCCGCCACCATATTGATAATTATTAGCGGTACATCCGCCACTGCAATAGAATTTTGCAAAACAATTATCACAATCTTCTTTTTTATATACATTTATAGCAGAAAAATCTTTTTTCATTTCATTATTAAAGGTATTATCGACTAAATTACCCATTTTAAATTCTTCCACACCAACAAATTGATGACAGGGATAAATATCTCCTTCAGGAGTAACAGCGACATACTCATTACCACAGCTGCAACCACGAAGACGCTTAATTGCACACGGACCGCCATTTAAATCAATCATAAAGTGGAAAAAGTTGATATGACTTCCGTTTTTCTTAAGTGTTAAAATTTCATTTGCAAGCTTATCATATTCATTGAAAATTAATGGCAAATCAGCATCTGTTAATGCATAAGGCAATTCCTTATCGCAAACAACAGGCTCAACTGAAATTTGGTCAAATCCCAAATCATAAAGATGCATAACATCCTTTGCAAAGTCTGTGTTAAAATGTGTGTATGTGCCACGGACATAATAACTTTTATCTTTTCCGCGCTTTTCAACAAGCTTTTTAAACTTAGGAATAATTAAATCATAACTCCCCGTTCCATTAGGGGCAACACGCATTTTATCATTAGTTTCTTTGCAACCGTCTATTGATAAAACCACATTAAACATTTCTTTATTTATGTAGTCAATATTTTCCTCGTTAAGTAACATTCCGTTAGTCGTAATTGTGAAGCGAAAATTTTTGTTAGTTTCTTTTTCACGAGAACGGGCGTATTCGACAACGCCTTTTACAACATCAAAATTCATGAGCGGTTCGCCACCGAAAAAATCAAGCTCAAGATTATGACGACCCATAGATTTTTCTATCATAAAATCAATCGCTTTTTTTCCTATTTCAAGAGGCATAAGCATTCTTCCCTGCCCAAAATCTCCTTTGGCGGCAAAACAGTATTCACAGCGTAAATTACAATCGTGTGCAACATTAAGACACATTGATTTTATTGGTGCAGGGCCCATTGATTCAGCTATTTTAGCATAAGTGTCATTTGAAAACAAAATGCCTTTTTTGTGAAGCTCCAGCAGCTCGTCATAGCATTCGTCAATATCATCCTTGCTATATTCTTTTAGTTCTTCGTAAGCAATTGAGGGACAAACCTGAGGCATATCCTCCCCTGCAAAATCAAGTAATTTATATGACAGCTCGTCCAAAATATGAACTCCATTGCTGAAAATGTCAAGAGCTAAGAATAAGCCGCCTGCCCTAAATTTGTGTACCATTATACCTTATCTTCCTTTTTAAAAATTTAAGGGACAGTAAATACTGTCCCTTAAAAAGAATTTTTTTGCTTTAAACAATTATTTTTCGCACTTCTGATTTGCTACAGTACAAGATGTTTTGCAAGCAGACTGGCAGGAAGCTTGGCACTCGCCGCAGCCACCTTTTTCAACTGATTTTTTAAGCGAAGCGCTATTAATAGTTTTAATATGTTTCATAAAGCATATACCTCCATAAAATCCGTAATATTATAATATTTTTGTTTTATAATCAAACAATTTTTCTTTTATTGACACTGTTTACTCCAAAAATCCCACCTAAAGACGATGACGCAGCAACAACTGCAAGTCGTATCAAAAACAAAGAGCTTATAGCTGTATCTGTTGTGGAAAGTGCGATAATTACCAATATAATAAAAGTGAGTAAACCTGTAATCAAACCAATAAATAGGCCGCGACGTTTAAACAGCCTTGCTGACACAAAACCTCCCAAGAAGGTTCCGATTGCAATTGCAATTGTTGCCAATGTTAATGAAACGGATTCCCCAAAGTCGCTTTTTGTGAGGACAAAAGCCATCAAAATCATTACAACAAAAATAGAAATAAGCCCCGTAACAACGCCCCAAATTATCGGCTTATAAATATTATTCTCGGTTGAACTATTCAAATTTTTTAACATATAGCAAACCCCCCGTCACTTCATATAAAATTATATTCAGTGACGATTGGCTATATGACAACTTGGCAATTATTTATCGTCGTGTACAGTGGTATTTGTTTGTACAGCCGATTTTAAAATTTTAGTTTTCGAATGATCAATTGGTGATTCAATTACTAAAGAATCTTCTTTTAATGCAACTACACGTCCGCAAATACCACCAATTGTAATGATCTCATCGCCCATTTCAACACTATTACGCAATTTTTCTTCAGCCTTTTGACGCTTTTTCTGGGGACGAATCATAAAGAAATACAATGCACCAATAATAATCACAATATATCCTACTAAAATAATTGTTTGACCTGTACCGGTACCTGCAGTTGTTGTATCAGTTAATAAACCTAAATTCATAAATACACCTCCTAATAATACTATAGATTATACATAAAAAATGACTATATTGCAATAGTTAAATTATTAATTAAATTCTTCTGCCCAGTTTTTCGATTGATTCTTTTTTGAATTTGTCAAATTCACCATTATCGAGAGCAAAACGAATTTTTTCCATAAGAGTATTGTAAAAATATAAATTATGTGCAACACACAAACGATATCCGAGCATCTCTTGGCATTTTATAAGATGCCTGATATAACCTCTGGAATGATTTTTGCAGGTTGGACAGTCACAAGCGGTATCAATCGGTTGCGAATCAGTCTCATACTTTTTGTTGTTAATATTAATTATTCCGTCATTCGTGAACAGATGACCATGACGGCCATTTCTGCTGGGCATTACGCAGTCAAACAAATCAATACCTCTTGAAACTGCTTCAATTATATTTACAGGAGTTCCTACACCCATTAAATACCTAGGCTTATTTGCCGGCATAAAGGCCTCAACAGCATCGATAACATTATACATTTCAACAGCCGATTCACCAACAGCAAGACCGCCGATTGCATAACCATCCAAATCAAGGTCTGCAATTGTCTTCATATTTTCGATTCTGAGGTCATTGAAAGTGCAGCCTTGATTGATTCCGAACAGCATTTGCTGCTTATTGATAGTATTGTCCAATGCGTTTGATTTTTCCATCTGCGTTTTACAACGCCTCAGCCATCTGACGGTTCGCTCACAGGATTTTTCAGAATAATCATGTGTTGCCGGATTTGCAACGCACTCATCAAATGCCATTGCGATTGTAGAGCCTAAATTAGATTGTATTTTTATGCTTTCCTCCGGACCCATAAAAATACGACGTCCGTCAATATGAGATGCAAAGGTCACTCCCTCTTCGGTTATTTGTCGAAGGGAAGCAAGTGAAAAAACTTGAAAACCGCCGCTATCGGTTAAAATCGGAGCGTTCCAACCTGCAAATTTATGCAGGCCACCCAATTGTCTTATAACTTCATCACCGGGTCTTATGTGCAAATGATAGGTATTGCTGAGCATTACTTGACAACGCAGTTCTTTCAAATCGATCGCTGACAGCGCGCCTTTAATTGCACCACATGTTGCAACATTCATAAAAGCAGGAGTTTGAACTGTGCCATGAGGTGTTACAAACTCTCCGCGACGAGCAAGTCCTTCTTGTTTTATTAACTTATACATAAATTTTAATCCATTCTTCTACAAGATTTTTTAACTGATAAACATTGCGTCTCCAAAACTAAAAAATCTATATTTTTTTGAAACTGCCTGCTTGTAAGCATTAATTGTATTATCATAACCGGCAAAAGCGCTTACAAGCATAATCAAAGTGCTTTCGGGCAAGTGAAAATTAGTTATCAACGCATCCATACATTTGAATTTATAACCGGGGTAGATAAATATGCTTGTATTATCGCTGCACTCGCTTATTTCTCCATTAGCTGCAGCACTCTCAAGTGTTCTGCAAGATGTTGTTCCGACACAAATTACACGCCTACCCTGTTTCTTTGTTTCGTTAATAATGTCAGCGGTCACTTGCGGAATATGATAGAATTCGCTGTGCATTTTGTGATCAGTTATTTCTTCAACCTTTACAGGACGAAAAGTCCCCAAACCCACATGAAGTGTAACGTAGCCAACTTTTATTCCTGCAGCTTCAATAAGCTTCAAAAACTCTTTGGTAAAATGCAAACCGGCAGTTGGTGCAGCTGCAGAGCCCAACTCTTTTGAATATACAGTTTGATATCTTTCTTTATCCTTCAGTTTTTCAGTTATATAAGGAGGCAGAGGCATTTGTCCCACTCTGTCCAAAATCTCATAGAAATTACCTTCATATGAAAATTCAATTAGCCTATTTCCACCGTCTAAAACGTCGATAACTTCAGCCGACAATTCATAGCTGAATTTAAATTTATTTCCCGGTTTTGCTTTCTTACCAGGACCTGCAATTGCTTCCCAACGGTTTCCGCTGATTTGTTTAAGCAAAACAAATTCAACAATTGCGCCGGTATCAATTTTAGTTCCAAACAAACGTGCCGGTAAAACACGTGTGTCATTAAGAATAAGGCAATCACCTGGATTTAAATATTGCAACAAATCAGTAAAAACTTTATGTTCAATATTTCCTGTAACTTTATCAAGTACAAGCAAGCGAGAAGATGTTCGTGGCTCAATAGGTGTTTGCGCTATCAATTCTTCTGGTAAATCGTAATAAAAATCACTTTTTTTCATTCTAAACTCCAAATTATCACATTATATATTAGCATATCATAAAATGTATTTGACAATCTTTTATTGCAATGATATCATTTAAAAATAAGCTTTGTCATAAACAAACTTATTATATTGCAATATCGGTCGGTATTCAACCGATTTTTTGAAAAATTATCGTTTTTTGTTATAAGAAAGGAATTTTTAAATCATGAAACAGTATAATGTAGGTATTATTGGAGCAACTGGAATGGTAGGTCAGCGGTTTGCAACTCTGCTTGAAAACCATCCTTGGTTTAATGTTAAAATATTGGCGGCCAGCCCTAGGAGCGCCGGCAAAACATATAAAGAAGCTGTTGGCAATCGTTGGGCAATGAAAACCGAAATGCCTGCCAGCATGAAAGATATGATTATTCTTAACGCTGCTGATGATGTAGAAAAAATTGCATCACAGGTTGATTTTGTTTTTTGTGCTGTTGACATGAAAAAGGACGAAATTAAAAAGCTAGAGGAAGATTATGCTAAACATGAGTGCCCTGTTATATCCAATAATAGCGCACATCGTGGTACTCCTGATATTCCAATGATTGTTCCGGAGCTTAATGCTTCTCACGCTGAAGTTATTCCTTTCCAACGAAAGCGTCTTGGCACAAAACGCGGTTTTATTTCAGTAAAATCAAATTGCTCACTTCAAAGTTATGTGCCTGCATTGTTCCCTCTTTCAGAGTTTGGCATTAAAAATGCTTTAGTATGCACATATCAAGCAATTTCCGGTGCTGGAAAAACATTTGAAACATATCCTGATATTCTCGACAATGTTATTCCATTCATTGGCGGCGAAGAAGAAAAATCAGAGCAAGAGCCACTTAAAATATTTGGACATATCGAAAATGGTGTAATTGTAAATTCAACAACTCCAAACATTACAGCTCAGTGTCTTAGAGTTCCCGTTTCTGACGGACATATGGCAGCAGTCTTTGTGAGTTTTGATAAAAAACCTTCAAAAGAAGAAATCCTAAAAATTTGGGGGAACTTTTCAGGTCGTGCTCAGGAATTGAATTTGCCAAACGCACCAAAGCAATTTTTGCACTATTTCGAAGAAGACAATATGCCACAGACAAAATTACAGCGTGATTTAGAGGGTGGTATGGCAGTTTCTATTGGTCGTCTTCGCGCAGACACTCAATATGATTATAAATTTGTTTGCTTGTCCCATAATACTCTTCGCGGTGCAGCCGGCGGCGCTGTTTTAATGGCTGAACTTCTCTGTGCCGAAGGTTATATGGACTAAAATTATTCATAGATTGGATATGATAATATGAAAAAGAAAATTTTTACCGGCAGTGCTCCTGCTTTAGTAACCCCAATGAATGCAGATTTAAGTGTTAATTATGAGCACTTGGCAGCTTTAATTGAAGAACAGATTAACTGTGGAAGTGATGCAATTGTTGTTTGCGGAACTACCGGTGAATCTGCAACCCTTAATCATCAAGAGCATGTAAATGTTATTATGACGGCTGTTAAAGCCGCTAATTCAAGAGTTCCGATTATTGCCGGAACAGGAAGCAATGATACCGCTTACGCTACAGAGCTTTCACAAGAAGCTGAGCAGCTGGGCGTTGATGGTCTCCTTATGGTTACACCTTATTATAATAAGGCCTCACAAGCCGGCCTTGTAAAGCATTATAACTATGTTGCCGACCGTGTTAACACACCCATCATTTTATATAATGTTCCATCAAGAACCGGTACTAATATTAAACCTGAAACATATAAAGAACTATCATTGCACCCGAATATTGTTGCTACAAAAGAAGCTAATGGTGATATTGCATCAGTTTCCAAAACTGCATTTCTTTGCGGTGATGAACTTAATATTTACTCCGGTAACGACGACCAAATAGTTCCGATTCTTGCTCTTGGCGGTTGTGGAATTATTTCAGTTCTTTCAAATATTGCACCAAAAGTTCCACACGATATGTGTGCAAAGTTTTTTGCTGGCGATATTGAAGGTGCAAGAAAGATGCAGCTTGAATATATTACTTTGATTTATGCACTTTTTGCTGATGTTAATCCAATTCCGGTTAAAGAAGCGATGAATATTATAGGAATGAACGTTGGCGGTCTTCGCCTGCCTCTTGTTTCACCTAATGATAATGTTAAACAACTTTTAATCAGTGAAATGAAAAGGGTTGGAATTCTTTAATTAAAAAATAGGATGTGTTTTTTTAGCATGACTAATATTGTTTTAAGCGGTTGTAACGGAAAAATGGGCAAAGTGGTTACCGCTTGCATTAATAAACGTGATGATTGTAAAATTGTTGCTGGAATAGATCTTAATACAGAAATGTTAAATGGCTATCCGGTATTCAGTAATTTTTCAGATATTGATAAAAATTTTGATGTTATAATTGATTTTTCTCACCCCTCTGCCCTGCCTAATGTGTTGGGATTCTCTGTTTCAAACAATATTCCAATAGTAATTGCTACAACCGGTCTGTCAGATGCTGATATCGCAAATGTAAAAGCTGCCTCTAAATCAACACCTGTTTTCTTCACATTTAATATGTCTCTCGGTGTTAATTTATTAGTCCAGTTAGCTCAAAAGGCTGCTGCCGTATTGGGTGATGAGTTTGACATTGAAATAGTTGAAAAGCATCATAATCAAAAGATTGATGCACCTAGCGGTACCGCAATCATGTTGGCCAACAGCATTAATGAAGTTTTTAACAATAAATTGAACTACGAATATGATCGCCATTCAAAAAGTGCAAAGCGTCCAAAGAACGAGATTGGTATGCATTCAATTCGTGGTGGTACAATCGTTGGTGAGCATGAAGTTATTTTTGCTGGTCATGATGAAGTTATAACGATTTCTCATTCTGCTGCATCCAAAGAAGTTTTTGCAGTCGGTGCTGTAAATGCCGCAACTTATATTGTTGGTTGCAAGCCCGGAATGTATGACATGAAGAATCTTGTTGAATCAAGATAGGAGATAACTAATGGTTGAACGAATTGATGATGTTACTTTAATTGTTTTTTCAGTGGTTCCTTCTGATATAGAATTTGCATGCACAGTGCTTAGTACATTTGCTAAGTATAAAGTAAGTGTGGATATGATTTCTGTTGGTTCCCCTGCCGGAATAAACAGTAACATGGCAATAACTGTTTCCGATGATATGTTACAAGAATCATTGCAGGCAATATCACATTTAAGAGAAACTTATCATGATTTAAAAATGACAGTTTCAAGTCATAATTGCAAGATATCGGTCTCTGATGAAGGAATGAAAGATAAGCCTGGAGTTGCTTCTGATATAATGGCGGCAGCATATTCAGTTCATGCAGACATTCGATTAATTACTGCATCACTTATTGATGTTTCAATGCTTGTTACTGCAGCTGACGCTGATGCTACTTTTGATTCAGTAAAAAAAGTAATTATATAAAAATTAGGTTTTAATTATTTAAGGCAGTGAAATTTTATAAGCTTCATTGCCTTTTAAATGCAAAAAGAGTACATTAACCTTGATGCCAAAAGGTTAATGTACTCTTTTTTTTGATAAATGGAATTTAAGTTTTGTAGGAGACGTCTTTGACGAACCGTCTACAAATGTACCCAAACATTTGTTATAAGTGTTCTATGCAAGCATTTTGCGCATTTCTGTTAGTATAGCTCGTTCTCGCCTTGAAACTTGAACCTGCGTCATTCCAAGCCTTTTTGCTGTTTCGGATTGCGTTTTATATTTATAATACCGCAATTCAATAATTGCTCTGTCGCTTTCAGACAAGGATTTTAACATCTCGTCTATTGTCATTGAATCAAAGATGCTGTCTTCAGCACTGTCACATGGCAAATCGAATTCACTGGTTCCGTCATCGTCTTCAACGGTCAAGGATACAATCGGCTGCGATGCACATAATGCTTCTGCAATTTCTTCCGAAGATACCTCTAAGCTAATTGCTAGCTCGCTAACTGTAGGCTCTCGCATCAATTTTTTTGACAGTACTTCCCTCTCGCGTGCAACTTTCAATGTGAGTTCTTTTAAACCTCTGGCAATCTTTATTGTTCCGCCGTCTCTGAACATGCGTCTGAGCTCACCCAGAATCACCGGGATGGCGTACGTTGAAAAGCAAAGGCCTCTGCTTTCGTCAAAGTTATCATAGGCTTTGATAAGCCCTATGCAGCCCGCTTGAAACAAATCGTCGTATTCTATTCCTCGTCCTTTAAATCTATGGCAGCACGAATGGACAAGCCCCATGTTGTTTTCAATAAATATTTCTCTATCCTGCATA
>JAQVYP010000005.1 GCA_029004655.1 Oscillospiraceae bacterium
AACAATTTCACGTTTCTTACTTTACTTTAATATGATAATGTGATATCATGTTATCATATTTGAGCAAGGAGAGTGTCTTATGAAAAGAATTATTAGTTTAGTAATGACTTTGGTATTATGCATGGCTTTTATTCTGACAGGTTGCGGCAAATCATCAGAAAAGGCAAACTATAAAATTTTGGACGAAGCTTTTGCAACAGAGGAATATGCTGTTGGCTTCAGAAAATCTGATGTGGCTTTATGCAAGGCTGTTGAGGAAGCACTTTGCGAGTTGAAGCAAAACGGAAAAATTTCCGAAATAGACAAAACTTGGTTTGGCGCAGATGTTAGTACGATCGACAATGCCAAGATTATCACTTTAGCTTCAAGTGACAGCTCACTTGAAAAGCTTAAGCAAAAAGGCACGTTCATTCTTGGACTTGATGATTCATTTCCTCCGATGGGCTATAATGATAACGGCGAAATCAAAGGCTATGATATTGATTTGGCAAAGGCAGTTTGCGAAATTCTTGGAGTTGAATTGGTTTTGCAGCCAATTTCCTGGACTGCAAAAGAAAATGAGCTTAATTCCGGAAGTATCGATTGCATTTGGAATGGCCTATCGGTCAACGATGAGCGCAAAGAGGCAATGTGCATGTCTTTACCTTATATGAACAACAGACAGGTTGTGGTCACACTTGACAATTCCGGCATTAAAACACCTGCGAATTTGGCCGGAAAGAAACTTGTTGTTCAAGGCGGTTCTACCGCTGTGAATGCTCTAGAAGCAAATGCAGATATTAAGGCAACTTTGAAAGGCGGCGACGCTATTCAGGTTGATAATAATGTTTTAGCATTGTTTGACCTTAAGAACGGCGGGTCTGATGCAGTTCTGATGGATGAAGTTGTTGCAAGATACTACATAACTAATCCTGATAAAGCTGAAGCAGCTGAATAAAGTTTAGGTTTTCCAGACCGTAGTTTTGCATTGATTAAGACTGCGGTCTGTTTTTCGCTTTTATTCAAAGTCTAAAAAGTCGGTAGTTTTGTTTCGTCTGCATATACATAACAATTTTAGTTTAGTTTAGCCGAATGCAGAACGGTAAGCGGAGGTTCACATGAAGTTAGAATCACTTATTAGTATGTTGCAAAGAATGCTTGGGGCGTCAACAGTAACGCTTGAGGTGTTCTTTTTGACGTTGATATTTTCTTTGCCACTTGGGCTATTGGTTGCGAAAGGTAGAATGTCACATTTAAAAGTTATTAATGTTCCAATTAAATTTTACCTGTTAATAATGCGCGGAACGCCGCTTATTTTGCAGTTGATATTTTTTTACTTTGCTCCTTCAAGCTTGTTTGGGATTTCACTTGACCGTTTCTGGGCGGCAGTGTTGGCTTTTTCGCTTAATTATGCCGCATATTTTGCAGAAATTTTCCGTGGTGGTATACAGTCAATTCCGGTGGGACAGCACGAAGCTGCAGCAATTTTGGGATTATCAAAGCTTCAAACATTTTTTAAAATAATTCTGCCACAGGTGATTAAAAACATTATTCCTCCAATGGGAAATGAATTTATGACGCTGGTTAAGGATACAGCCCTAGCTCAAACAATCGGTGTTATGGAATTGTTCAGAATTGCAAATACTACATCATCACAATATTTTTCGACAGTTCCGATATTTGTTGCCGGTGTATTTTATCTTGCTATGAATGCAGTCGTTTCTTATGGGTTTTCTTTTGCCTCTAAGAAACTGAACTATTACCGTTAAGGAGGGGATTCGTTTTGTCACAGACAGTATTGAAAATGCAAAGTATATACAAGTCTTTTGGAGACATGGAGGTGCTTAAAGGCATTTCATTTGAAGTTAAAAAAGGCGAAATTGTCTCGATAATCGGTCCTTCCGGTTCGGGAAAGTCCACACTGCTCAGATGTGCAACAATGCTTGAAAAGGCTGACTCGGGCAATATTTCTTATGATGATATTAATATGATTATTTCCGATTTAGAGCAGGCAGCAGTATATGCCGACAAAAAGACATTAAAGCAGATTAACAGAAAATTTGGCCTCGTTTTTCAGAACTTTAATTTATTCCCTCATCTGTCTGTTCTTCAAAATATTATTGAAGCACCTATGTGTGTTGCGAACATCTCAAAAGAAGAAGCAAAGAAAACAGCAATGGAGCTACTTGCAAAGGTCGGATTGGCTGATAGAGCCGGCGCATATCCTTGTCAGTTGTCGGGCGGGCAACAGCAGCGTGTAGCAATTGCAAGGGCACTGGCTATGAATCCCGACATATTGTTTTTTGACGAGCCGACCAGCGCACTTGATCCCGAACTTACGGGGGAAATTTTGAAGGTTATAAAGTCTCTTGCCGATGAGAAAATGACTATGGTAATTGTCACACACGAGATGAATTTTGCACGTGATATTTCAGACAGGGTTATATTCATGGATGAGGGTGTTGTTGTTGCAAACGGCACACCGAGTGAAGTCTTAATGGATTCTGCTAATCCAAGAATCAACCAGTTTTTAAATAAAATTAGTAACGAATAGAAAAACCCACCAAAGTGGTTGTTTTGATAGAAATGCTTATTATTTAGGAGATAACCGGTATGGCTGAGATAGAGTGGAACGGATTTAAGGCGATTGAATTTGAATTTGTCGAAAGGTTAGCAATCCTTGTTTTTCCAAAAACAAGGGGATTAACGAATAAATGGCTATTAAAAACCGAGTATTGGGATGCGTTTCCCGCAACAGAAATAGAACTTTTAAATCAAGGATACCATCTTGCTTACATAAAAAACAATAACCGTTGGGGTATTGATGAAGATTTGGATGCAAAGGCACAATTTGCTAAATATCTAACAGAAAAATATCAGTTATCATCACAATGTGTTCCAGTTGGTATGAGTTGTGGCGGTTTAATTGCAATTAAATTTGCAGCGAAGTATCCGAAGCTGGTTTCTTGTTTATATTTAGATGCCCCTGTACTAAATTTTATGAGCTGTCCCTGCGGATTTGGAATTGCAAAACCTTTAGACAATGGCAATGGATTGAATGAAATATTAAATGCCTTAAAATTAAAAAACATTTCAGAACTTCTGTGTTATCAAGAGCAACCCATGAATAAAATCCCCTTGCTTGTTAATAATAAGATTCCGCTCATTATGGTTGCTGGGGACAGTGATTATACTGTTCCTTACTGTGAAAACGGGATAATGGTTGAAAAAGCATATAGGAATACCGGCATCGATTTTCAGGTTTATATAAAGCCAGAGTGTGACCATCATCCGCACGGTCTTGATAATCCAAAACCGGTTGTGGATTTTATTTTTAAACATTGATATAGATTTATTAATTTGCAAATCACCACAATAGTAGCGAATACTATTGTGGTGATTTTATTTATGATAATATTATTCTTATCATTCCAAAGATACTTATACTAATCTCAAATAAAAACGTAGATATCTTTACGGTCTAGTTTTCGTCCCGCCGCGTTGTCGTCGTCGGCGGGCGCCAGCCCGCTGTCCTCCTCCGCCTTGCGGGACAAAAACTATCCTCGCAAATCTAATCTCCATTTTTAATTGAGATTAGTATTAGTTTAATTGTATCCAAATTCGGCTGCACTTTCAAACATGCGCTCAACCTCGTCTGCCAGTGGTTTGTTTTGCGGGCTTGAAAGATTAGGATCACTCTTTAAAATGTCCTTAGCGGCCGTCCTTGCCATTCTCAGGGTATACATATCATTCGCAAGGTTTGCAATTTTTAGATCAGGCAGACCGTGCTGACGCTTGCCGAGAAAATCTCCGGGGCCTCGTGATTTTAGATCATATTCTGCAATTTTAAAACCATCACAGGTGTCGGACATAATGCGAAGTCTTTCCACAGTTTCTTTGTTCTGTGCATCAGAAATTAAAATGCAGGTAGATTTGTAAAGCCCGCGTCCGATTCTTCCTCTTAGCTGATGCAACTGGGACAGTCCGAATCGTTCTGCATTTTCAACAACCATAACAACTGCATTTGGGACATCAATTCCAACTTCGATAACCGTTGTGGCAACAAGCAATTGAATTTTGCCGTCGGCGAATTGGCGCATGATATCGTCCTTTTGCTTTGGTTTCATTTTTCCATGCAAAAGCCCAACGCTATAATCTTTAAACTGATTTTCTGACAGTTGCTTTGCATACTCTTCGGCAGGGACAAGATCCGTTTCGCCTTCTTCAACCAGTGGGCAAACAATAAATGCTTGACGCCCTTCGTCAATATGCTTTTTAAGAAAATTATACACACGCTCGTGCAATCCGGACTTCACAGCGTATGTCTCGATTTTTTGTCGTCCCTTTGGGAGGGTATCGACCGTACTGACATCTAAATCTCCGAAGATAACAAGCGAAAGAGTGCGGGGAATCGGGGTCGCCGACATGACCATAATGTGTGGATTGTTACCCTTCGATTGCAGCAAAGTGCGTTGCGCAACACCAAAACGATGTTGTTCATCCGTTATAACAAGTCCTAGATTATTAAACTGCACATCATCTTGAAGCAACGCATGGGTACCAATAACGATATCAGTATTGCCGCTTAATATCTGAACTTTAATCTTGTTCTTTTTGGATTTTGTGACAGCACCTGTTAGATTTTCAATATTAAAGGAGCAACCGTCAAAAAAAGCGGAAAGTGTTTTATAGTGCTGTTCTGCCAATATCTCGGTCGGTGCCATGAATGCAGCTTGCATCCCATTTTTCACAGCACAATATATGAGAGCGGCCGCAATAGCTGTTTTTCCGGAACCCACATCGCCTTGAATTAAACGGCTCATTGGTTTGCCCGACATCATATCCGCAACACATTCAGCCACAACTCGTTGCTGTGAATCGGTTGGTGAAAAGGGAAGCTTGCTCCAAAATTCCGCCCGGTAATCTTCACGCAAAACACATGATGAAATAATGTTTTTGCGTTCCTTTTTAGAAAGCATACCAATTTGAAGAATAAATAATTCTTCAAAAATTAAGCGATCTTTTGCGGTTTCCAACGCTTTCAAGCTTGCCGGGAAGTGAATATTGTGAATAGCAAAACTTCGGCTACAAAGGTTATATTGATTAATTATTTGTTGCGGCAATGTTTCGGGGAATTCCGTAGCTATTAAACCCTCTAACATTATTTTCTCAATTATATTGGAGCTTAAGCCTGATGTTGAAGGATAGATTGGGCGAATCTTTTGGTATCCGACTTTGCGTATTTCAGGAGACGACATTAATTTCTCAACCAAGTTACCGTCTGCACGGCCATAGAACAAATACTCTTCGCCGGTTTTAAGCTTATCAGCTAAGAATTTGTTGTTGAAAATAGTTACGGATAACACGGACTCGTCATCGGTGGCTTTGAACTTAAATATTGTCATGTTCTTTCTAATATATTGCTCTTTTATCGAACCGAAAATTCGTGCTTTTATGCAGCAAGGGATATCAAACGGTGCTGCGGCAATGGTCATAGGGTTGCTCCAGTCCTGATAAGACCTGGGATAAAGCCCAAAAAGGGCATCGGCATCTTTCACGCCAAGCTGATTAAACAGCTTAGCGCGCTTTTCGCCAACGCCCTTAATATATCTGATGTCTTTATTAGTGTAATTCATCTTGTTCAACCGAAATTATAAAATAATATACCGGCTGGCCACCGTTGATTAGAGAAACCTCAATATCATTTCCACACTTTTCACAAACAGCATCTTTGACTTCTTCCGCCTGCTCGTCAGTGACATCCTCACCGTATATAAGTGTAATGAAAGCGGTGTTGCGGTTTGAAAGAGATTTGGCAAGCCTCGAAACGCACTTCACCATATTCTCCTCAGTAAAAGCAACCTTGCCGTTAGCAAGAGCCAGCAGCTCACCCTTTTTAATTTTGTGGCCATCAAAATTTGAATCTCTGGCAGCAAAAGTGACCTGACCTGTGCTTACATGTTCATAGGCCTTTTGCATATTAATTGCATTTTGCTCAACTTCATTGTCAGAATCGTATGCCAGCATGGCCGAAATACCCTGTGGAATTGTAGAAGTGGGCAAAACAATAATTTTTCGTGTGCTGAGAGGAACAGCTTGTTCGGCGGCCATGATGATGTTCTTGTTATTAGGGAATACAAAAACAGTTTGAGCAGGAGTTAACTCGACAGCCCTTAAGATGTCGTTGGTACTAGGGTTCATTGTCTGACCGCCACCAACAATTTTATCAGCACCCAGCTCTTGGAACAAGGCCTGCAATCCTTCGCCTGCAGCAACTGCTACAAAACCAACTTCCTTTTCCATTGGAACAGGGGTGTAGCCTTCAGATTCAACTGCTGCTGTTTTTTCAGCTGTACCGCCTTCAGCATCATGCTTCGCACGTTCATGCTGATCACGCATGTTTTCTATTTTTAAATTAATGAGTTGTCCAAATGTTATAGCGCGCTCAAGTGCTTTTCCGGGATGATTTGTATGAACATGAACCTTGATAATCTGCTCATCGTCAACAACAACAACACAATCACCAATAGTTTCAAGATAAGCACGTAAAGATACCGGGTCATCTGCACTTTTCGCACGCTTTACAATAAATTCAGTACAGTAAGTAAATACTATTTCACCATCAAATTCACCTGCAGCATTTCGTGAAGAAACAAGTACAGTTTCTTTGCTGTCGATATTTTGATTAGCAATTAAGATGTTGTCTTTGAAAACGGATAGCATTCCTTCAAAAATAACAACAAGTCCTTTACCGCCTGCATCAACAACGCCTGCTTTTTTCAAAACAGGAAGCATTTCAGGCGTTTGCTCCAAAGCAATTGAAGCACCCTCAATCATTGCTTCGAAAACTTCCAAAGCGTCTTTTCCGTCAGCGACAGCTTTCTTTGCATAATCTGAAGCAAAGCGAGCAACTGTGAGAATTGTGCCCTCGGTAGGCTTCATAACTGCTTTATATGCGGCCTCAACGCCTAAAGTGATGGCATCACACAAGCCTTGTGAGTCAACTTCGTCTTTGTCTTTCAAACCCTTTGCAAATCCGCGGAAAAGTAATGAAAGTATAACACCGGAATTACCTCTGGCACCACGAAGTAATGCTGAAGCAGTAACATCAGCCACCTGACCGGCGGTTTCGTCCTGCAAACGAGCAAGCTCGCGAGCAGCGTTTCCAATACTCATGGACATGTTTGTACCGGTGTCACCATCGGGTACAGGGAAAACGTTCAATTCATCAACATTCTGGCGTTGGTTAGATATATTGTTAGCACCAGAAATAATAGCATCGCGCAAAGTATTACCATTAAACAAATTACTTACACTCCTCTAGCAAAGGGTTTTATTCCTTAATTCCATCAATTCTGACGGTTACTTTATTTACTGTTATTCCGGTTGCTTCAAAAACCGTGTATTTTACCTTGTTCATGATGCTTTTTGCAATTGCATTAATATTCATTCCATAAGATACAACGATATGCAAATCAACATTAATAGAATTAATATCGCCCTTAACCTTTATACCTCTATCTGAATGAATACCGGTAGTTATAATTTCAAATAGCTTTTGCCTGCCGTGCGGAACCATACCAACGACTCCATAGCAGGAAGATACCGCTTTACCAATTAGTTTTGCAAAATATTCATTTGAAATAGTAACAGAGCCAATTCTTGTTTCGTAGCAAATCATTTATATACCTCCCTTTATTTGAAAGTGCAGTTCTCGATATTATGGAAAACGTCACTTAATATACATGATGGGCCAACCTCGAAATTTGTTGAATAAATAAAAATCCCACTTCTGTGACATATCGGAATAATAGGCATTTCAGCGTTGAATGCCAAAATTACATCCGAAATAGTTGCTTCGTTGTTATAAAAAGCTGTTAAAGCTTCTGAGGTACTGTTGTATTTTATAACATTGTTGGTGCTGCTTGCAGATGATTGCGTATTACTGCTGGTAGTACCGGTTGCATCAGATGATGTTGTTGGTATTTTGTCCGGAGCCACAACTCCATATGCAATACTGCTTCCCGGAGTGACAAGCTCTGACAAATCCATATTGTTTGGGATTTTTATTTCGCCCAAATATAGGTCGAAATTACCTGCAGTTAAAGCGGCTAAATAAGAATCCCAGTCGACCGATTTAATGTTGATTTCAATTCCAGCTGCTGCAAGCTGCGCCTTGATTTGCTCAGCAGCGCTTACGCGGCACGAATTGTTTGAGTTGACCAAAAGAGTAAATGAAAGACGTTTGTTGGCTGTGGTCATATAAAATCCTTGAGTATCCTTGATATTATATCCTATTTTCGCCAAATCCGCAACAGCAACAGCAATATTTTCAACGATTCCGATTGATTGAGTATTTGCTGCCTCTTTCCAAACAGAGTTAAACGGACCCGTTGCAGCGCTGGCGTAAGTGAAATAGCATTGATTGGCAATTTTGGTGCGGTTTAAAGCGCAAGAAAGAGCGTAACGAACCTCGGGAATTTTTAGAGTTGGGTTATTCATGTTTATGCCCATGTAGACCAAATTATTTAGGTTAACAGTGGTGTTAGAACCTGTCATTTTTGGAATCACACAATCGGACAAATCAGAAAAATAGCAACTAATGCTGCCAACCTCGATATCATGCTGTAAAGCCTCATCGTCAGGTGTATTCAGCAGTTTAATTTGACCTATTTTTGCCACACCACCATAATAATTTGGATTTGCGATTAAAAGCTTTTGTACTAAATCAATAGTATAACGTCCCGAACCAATAGGTGGAATATCTATATTATTTTCATCTTTCAATCCATCAGTGTGCCTCTTGATGATTGGAAAATCAAGCATATTAACGAAATACGGATCGGATTTTGAAAGCATTATGGTGACGCTGGTTGAACTGGCGGCACTGTATGAAATAATGCTTGAAAGTTGGGCTCTATATTTTGTGGTAGATTCAATTGCCTTCTTTATAGAATAAACAATATCATCAGCTGTAACGGCAGTTCCGTCACTGAATACAGTGTTTTTTATGGTTATAGCGCAGTGTTTACCGTTGATTTCAACACTTTCAGCAAGCACATATACTGGGCTTAAATTTTCATTAAGCTTAATCAACGGGTCATATAAAAGCTGAGAAAGCTGTTGATTGACCTTGGTTGTTGTGCTGTATGGATTGTACACATCGCTTGAGCAATATGGCAGTGTTAAAACTCCGGCTGTTGCCACCTCACTTGATACGCTGCTTGGCTCAGGTTCACTGGAAGTATTACCGCTTGTGTTCCTTGAGCACGCAGACATTATGACCATTGTTAAACAGAGCAAAAAAGAGATAAACGAAATGTGTTTCATTTCGGGCCTCCATTGATACATAATTTATATATTTATTTGACAAACACTGATTGTTTTACCGGTTTTATGATCTACTTCAAAAACACATCCGTTTAGTGAACATTTGCTGTCGGCATTTTTAAATCTAACCGGTAGTTTGTCTTTTAATTTTGAGATTGCAAGTTCGGGAGAAACGCCCAATACCGATTGAATAGGGCCTGTCATTCCGAGGTCTGTAATATATCCTGTTCCACCCGGCAAAATTTGCGCATCTGCTGTCGGAACGTGTGTATGTGTTCCGAAAAGTGCAGATATTTTTCCGTCAAGATAGAAACCGAGTGCACGTTTTTCTGAAGTTGCCTCTGCATGGAAATCAATAATAATAACTTTGGCACCGTGTGATTTTGCTTCCTCTATAAGTGCATCAGCAGTATTAAAAGGGCAAGCAAGGGGTTCTAAATAAACAACGCCTAAAATATTTATTACCGCAACAGTTGTATATCCTAAATCAACATATCCAAGTCCACGGCCGTTTGCAGATGGAGGATAGTTTGCAGGGCGAATGACGAATTCATTTTCATCAAGCATCGAATATATCTCGCGACGGCGAAAGATATGATTCCCACTTGTAATTATATCAACTCCGCTTGAAAAAATATGTTCAGCAGAGGTTGGCAAAAGTCCGTTACCTTCAGAAGCATTTTCTCCATTGGCTATAACTAAGTCAATATGATTCTGATTTTTAAAATTAGGTAGCACGCTTCGCAAATGTTCACAACCAATGTGCCCGCAAATATCGCCGATGCACAAAATATTCATAGCACACTTCCTCTATCATATTAAATCATCAATATGATACTACAAATCTTACAATTTATCAAACATTTATTTGTTAAATTAACAGATAAATAACATTTAACACAAATTGTCTCTGTCTAAATCAACAAACAGGGACATTTTGCTTGAATAGATTTTTTATTTGTGTTATTATGAAATGAACTTTTATTATGTGTTTAAGGGGAGCTATTAATGCCGGATTGTAGATCGATAGGTGTTTTCGATTCTGGTTTAGGTGGATTATCCGTTGTAAAAGAATTGATATGCGCCTTGCCGGGTGAAGATATAATATATTTTGGTGACACAGGTCGGGTACCTTATGGTACTCGAAGTTTCGAAACAATTGAAAAATATGCGCGCCAGGATGAAGCATTTTTGTTAAGCCAAAATGTCAAATTGATTATTGCCGCGTGCGGAACAGTTAGTGCGGTGGCGCCACACACAGGAAGAGAACTGCCGGTGCCGTTTATTGAGGTTGTTAATCCCGCGGCGGCTGCCGCTGTCAAAGCAACAAAAAGCGGAAGAATAGGCGTCATTGGAACGACGGCAACAATAAAAAGCGGTTCATACACTAAATGTATGAAATCGTTAAATTCACAAATCGAGGTAATAGCAAATGATTGCCCGATATTTGTGCCTCTTGTTGAAGCCGGTTGGATTGAAAGAGATAATTGCGTTACAATCGAAACGGCAAAGAGATATTTAAAACCGATGATTGACGGAAATGTTGACACTCTGATTTTGGGCTGTACACATTATCCTGTGCTAAAGGATATTATTGCCGATATTATGGGGGATAATGTGGTTCTTATTAATACTGGCGAACAAGCGGCAATTACTGCAGCTCAATATTTATTTGACCATGATATGCTTGGAAATAAAAGCGACGTCGGGCAGAAGCACTTTTTTGTAAGTGACAGAACTGATTCATTTTCGCATACTGCTTCGATTCTATTGGGATCTGATATTACAGGCAGTGTTGAGCGTGTGGATATAGATCGCATCGGAGGATGAATTATGAAAGATGTTGTAATTAGCGTCAAGGGAATACAACAGGTAAATGGCCAAGATGATGTTGTTGAAATGAAAACTGTTGGCCAAATGGATAAAATAAACGGGAAAATATATTTAAGATATGATGATAGTGTGATGCTTGGAGTGGAAGGCATTAAAACGACCGTGAAGGTTCAAGGGAACGATATGGTCGTTTTACAACGTAGCGGCAGATTGCAAAGTCGTCTTATGATTGAAAGAGGTCAGAGACATTTGTGTCATTACGGAACAGAACATGGTGATATAACCATTGGTGTTTTTGGTCAATCAATAATTAATGATCTGAACGAATTCGGCGGAGAACTCTCGATGAGCTATACCATTGATATTAATTCGAGCATGGTTAGTCGTAATGAGGTAAAAATTACTGTTAAAGAGGTAGGATAAGATGTCAACACTAGTTTCTGAAACAACGGTAAAAATTAAACAAATTATTATAAATGCCGCCACAAAGGCAATGAATGACGGAAGCTTGCCACAAGCAGAACTGCCAGATTTCTCTGTGGAAACTCCGGCAGACCATTCACATGGCGATTATGCCGTAAATGCAGCCATGGTGTGGGCAAGAAGCTTCAGAAGCGCGCCTGCGAAGATTGCAAAGATTATATTGGATAATGCGGATTTTGAAGGCTCGTTAATAAAAAGTGCAGAAATGGCCGGCCCGGGATTTATTAATATGTTTTTAGCGGATGAATATTTCGCTGATATTCTGCTTGATATTGAGCAAAAGGGCGAAGCATATGGAAGATCAAATTTGGGTCAGGGCAAAAAGGTGATGGTAGAATTTGTTTCTGCCAACCCTACAGGTCCGATGCATATCGGAAATGCCCGTGGCGGCGCTTTGGGTGATTGTCTGGCGGCTGTTTTGGATATGGCGGGATATGACGTTACAAGAGAGTTTTATATTAATGATGCGGGCAACCAGATTCAAAAATTTGCATCATCTTTGGAAGCTAGGTATTTGCAAATTTTCAAACCCGAAACCGAGTTTCCGGAAGATGGATATCACGGTGCCGACATAGGCGTTCGTGCAAAAGAATTTGCCGATATTAACGGAGACAGCTATGTACTTGCCGATGCAGAAGCTCGTAGAAATGCACTTGTCGATTTTGCGCTTCCTCTTAATATAGAAGGACTCCGTCAAGATCTTGCAACATATCGTATTAATTATGATGTCTGGTTTCGCGAGTCCTCACTTTATGAAAGCGGTGCGCTTGATAAGGTGTTAACCAAAATGAAATCCGATGGACTGACATATGAAAATGACGGGGCTATTTGGTATAAGGCTACCGAGCATGGCGGAGAAAAAGACGAAGTGCTGGTGAGAGCAAACGGCAACCCAACTTATTTCGCCGCTGATATTGCATACCATTATAATAAGTTTGTAATTCGTGGATTTGATACAGTTATTAATGTTTGGGGCGCTGACCATCATGGACACGTTGCCAGACTTAAAGGCGCTATGGATGCTATTGGGCTTGATGGAAACCGACTTGATATAGTTCTTATGCAGCTTGTAAGATTGATGCAAAACGGAGAGATGGTTAAAGTATCAAAGCGCACCGGAAAGTCAATAACCCTTAAAACACTACTTGAAGAAGTTCCTTTGGACGCAGCCAGATTCATTTTCAATTCCAAAGAGCCAAATACTCATCTTGAATTTGACCTTGACTTGGCTGCACAACAATCAAGCCAAAATCCTGTTTATTATGTTCAGTATGCTTATGCCCGTATAAACAGTATAATCAAGAATTTAAATGGTGAAGGTATCAAAAAGCGCAGTTGCACAAGAGAGGAACTGGCTAGCCTTACCGCGCCTGAGGAAAGAGAGCTTATCAGGCAACTGTCATCTCTGACCGGTGAGATAGTTGCAGCGGCAAAATCCTATGATTCAGCGCGCATCACACGCTATGTTTTCGACTTGGCAACACTTTTTCATAAATTTTATAATGCTTGCAGAGTAAAGGTAGAGGACGAAAAATTGATGCAGGCAAGACTAAATCTTTGCAGTGACACATCAACTGTTATTAAAAATGTATTAACAATGTTAAAAATATCGGCTCCCGAGAGTATGTAAAATACTCCGAATAAATAGCTAAGGATTAGATTTATAATGAGTTATACATCTGCTGACCATACATTTGTTGTGTGTGCTTATAAAGAAAGCAGTTATTTGGATGAATGCTTAAGATCGCTTGAAGCTCAAACAGTTAAAAGCAATATCATCATTTCCACCTCTACGCCAAGCGAATATATTGATAGGATTGCAGAGCAGCATGGAGTATCTGTATATGTAAACGGCGGTGATAAGGGGTTGGGGTTGGACTGGAATTTTGGATACAGTTGTGCCAAGACACCGATCATTACCCTCGCGCATCAGGATGATGTTTATGAAAAAGAGTATTGCAAAAAAGCACTACTATACATTAATAAATCCAAGCACCCGTTAATATTTTTTACCGACTATTCGGAAATAAGAAACGGAAACATTGTTCATGACAATAAACTTTTGAAGATTAAAAGATTTTTACTTATGCCGATGAGAGTAAGAGCTTTTCAAAAATCCCGCTGGATTCGCCGACGTGTCCTGTCTATGGGTTGCCCGATTTGCTGCCCATCGGTTACATTCTTTGCACCAAATTTACCAAAAGTTATTTTTGATAAAAAATATTTAAGCAATGCTGATTGGCAAGCGTGGGAAAAGTTTTCGAAATTAAAGGGGGACTTTTTGTATTGCTTCAGTAAGCCGTTGATGTATCATCGGGTTCATGAAGAGTCTACTACAAGTGATATTATCGGAAACAATCAGCGGACCCAGGAAGATTTCGCAATGTACTGCAAGTTTTGGCCAAGGTTTATTGCAAAAATGCTAATCAAACCTTATTCCAAAAGTCAGGAAAGTAATAAGCTTTAAATCAAATGCCACACTTGCAGGTATTGCAAATGTGGCATTTTAATTTTTTGGGTATTATACTAATTCCAAATAAAAATCAACCAATCTTCGCGGCCTTTTGTTTGCGAGACTGCGTTGTCGTTCTCGGCGGGCGATAGCCCGCCTTCGTCCTCCGCCTTGTCTCACAAACAAAATCCTCGCAAATCTTGGTTACTTTTTAATTGGAATTAGTATTAGTATAATATGAAAAAATTTTTTATGCAATAATTGATAAACGTTTAACAATAAATCGAATATTCTACTAAAATATGCAAAAAAACAGCTAATAAAATGGTAAAACATGTAGACTTTAAGTGATTCATCTGTTATAATTTTAACAGTTGTGCTCCTAGATATTTTTAGGTGCATAAAATATCGACCCTATTTTTTAGGAGGAAAACGCTAATGAAAAAACGCATAAGCAATTTGCCGTTTACTGGCACTCCTGAACAGGAGGCTAAGCTGAAAGCAGTTATTGCTGAGAACAAAGGTCAAAAAAGTATGTTGTTGTCGGTTATGCAAGAAGCTCAGGGAATTTATGGATATCTCCCGTTAGAAGTTCAGACTATGGTTGCGGAAGGCATGGATGTTCCGGTTGAAGAAGTCTACGGAATTGCAACGTTCTATGCACAGTTCGCGCTAACACCAAAGGGGAAATACAAAATTTCTGTTTGCCTTGGTACTGCTTGCTATGTTAAGGGCTCTCAGTCACTGTTAGACAAAATCACTGAAATTATTGGCATTGGTCCTGACGAATGTACAGCGGATGGAAAGTACTCTCTTGAAGCATGTCGTTGTATCGGCGCATGCGGTTTGGCTCCGGTTCTTACAGTTAATGAAGATGTTTACGGTCGCCTTACAAATAAGGATGTTGCCGGAATATTGAAGAAGTACATAGACTAATGAAAGAACTAGCACTTAATATCTTGGATTTAGCTCAGAATTCAATTTCTGCTCGTGCTACATTGATAGAGCTTGAAGTGATCGAAGATACTATGTCTGATTTTCTCAAAATTACTCTTGCAGATAATGGCTGCGGTATGACTGAAGATCAGGTTAAAAGTGTTACTGATCCGTTCTATACGACAAGGACAACTCGCAAGGTTGGATTGGGTGTGCCATTCTTTAAAATGGCGGCAGAAATGGCAGGGGGTTCTTTCTCCATTGAATCCGAAGTGGGTAAGGGAACAAGATTGGCGGCAACATTTGGTTTGTCCAATGTTGACAGAATGCCTGTTGGTGACATGGAGGGCGTTGTCAGTGATTTGATATATATGAACCCGCAAATCAATTTCACATTCAGACGGCGCATTGATAGCAAAGAATTTTTTCTTGATACTGCAGAACTAAAAGAAATTCTGGGTGATGTCCCACTTAATTCATCGGAAGTATTTGAGTGGATATCGGGGTATTTAAAGGAACAGTTGGAAAGTATAAAATAACTAATAAATGGAGGATTGACTATGAAATCGCTTGAAGAACTTCAAGCAATACGCGATAAAGCAAGACAGAACCTAAATATGCGTGGCGATAACCATGATAATATTCGGGTTGTGGTTGGAATGGCAACTTGCGGAATCGCTGCCGGCGCTCGTCCAGTACTTAATGCTTTTGTTGAAGCAGTGAGCAAAAGAAATTTAAAGAATGTTTCGGTTACACAAACAGGTTGTATAGGCGTATGCCAGTACGAGCCTGTTGTTGAAATTTATTCACCGGAAGGTGAAAAAGTTACATATGTTAAAATGACCGCAGACAAGGTTGCAAAGATAGTTACCGAGCATATTGTAAATGGACGCGTTGTTGAAGAATATACAATCGGCGCTTACACAAAATAAGGAGGAACTTTAATGTATCGTTCACAGGTTCTTGTGTGCGGCGGTACCGGTTGTACCTCTTCACACAGTCAACAAATCATTGAAGCGATGGAAGCAGAGATAGTTGCTGTTGGCCTTGCCGATGAGGTAAAGGTCGTTAGAACAGGCTGTTTTGGTCTTTGTGCGCTTGGCCCAGTCGTTGTCGTATATCCAGAAGGTAGTTTTTATAGCCGCGTTCAGGTCGAAGATGTTAAGGAAATTGTTGATGAACATCTTTTGAAGGGACGCATTGTTAAGCGTTTATTATTTGATGAGACAATAGTAGATGAAACTACAATTAAATCACTTAACGAAACTAATTTCTATAAATCACAAAACCGTGTTGCGCTTCGTAACTGCGGTGTCATTAACCCTGAGGTTATTGATGAATACATTGCTTTTGACGGATATGCAGCTTTAGCTAAATGTCTTACAGAGTACACCCCGGAGCAGGTTGTTGATATTGTTAAAGCCTCCGGTCTTCGTGGCCGTGGGGGCGGTGGCTTCCCAACAGGTCTTAAATGGTCTTTAGCTGCAAAGAATCAGGCAGACCAAAAGTATGTTTGCTGTAACGCAGACGAAGGTGATCCGGGCGCATTCATGGATCGTTCGGTTCTTGAAGGCGACCCTCATGCTATTATTGAAGCTATGGCAATCGCCGGCTATGCTATCGGTGCAACTCAAGGGTATATTTATGTTAGAGCAGAATATCCAATTGCTGTTGCCCGTTTGAAAATTGCTATTGCAGAAGCGCGTGAATATGGTCTTTTGGGAGACGATATTTTTGGTACAGGCTTTAAGTTTGACCTTGATATTCGTCTCGGAGCAGGCGCATTCGTTTGTGGTGAGGAAACTGCTCTAATGACTTCAATCGAAGGCAAACGTGGCGAACCTCGCTCTCGTCCTCCATATCCAGCTGTTAAAGGATTGTTTGGCAAGCCAACAATCCTTAATAATGTTGAAACATATGCAAATATTCCACAAATAATACTCAAGGGTGCAGATTGGTTTGCTTCAATGGGTACTGAAAAGTCAAAGGGAACTAAAGTGTTCGCTTTGGGCGGAAAAATTAATCATACTGGTTTGGTTGAAGTTCCCATGGGAACAACTCTTCGTCAGATTGTTGAAGAAATCGGTGGCGGTATTCCAAACGGTAAGAAGTTTAAAGCAGCTCAGACAGGTGGACCTTCAGGTGGATGTATTCCAGCACAGCATTTAGATATTCCGATTGACTATGACAACCTTATATCCATTGGCTGTATGATGGGATCAGGCGGTCTTATCGTTATGGACGAAGATACTTGCATGGTTGATATTGCTAAATTCTTTTTAGAATTTACTGTTGACGAGTCCTGCGGTAAATGTACTCCTTGTCGTGTTGGCACAAGACGGTTGCTTGAAATGCTTGATAAGATAACAAAGGGTAATGGAACTCTAGAAGATCTTGACAAGATGAAAGAACTTTGCTACTACATTAAAGATAATGCTCTTTGCGGTTTGGGTCAAACTGCACCTAACCCGGTTCTTGCGACACTTCATTTCTTCCATGATGAATATGTAGCTCACATTGTTGACAAGAAATGCCCTGCCGGAGTATGTAAGAGTCTTCTTTCATTCGAGATCGACGCTGACAACTGCAAGGGCTGTACTGCTTGCGCACGTGCATGTCCTGTCGGAGCAATTTCAGGTTCTGTTAAGAATGTTCATGTTATCGATAAGGTTAAATGTATCAAGTGCGGAGCTTGCTTTGAAAAATGTAAATTCTCTGCTGTGGTGAAAAAATAAGAAAGGAGCGTGACAATTGATGAGTGAAATGATTAATGTAAAAATCAACGGTATGGATGTTAGCGTACCGGATGGTTCTACTATACTAGAAGCAGCAAGAGCTTTAGGAATTGAAATTCCAACTCTGTGCCACATGAAAAATTCCAATGAAATTGCCGCTTGCCGTATCTGTGTTGTTGAAGTAAAGCGTGCACGCTCACTTGTTGCTTCATGCGTTTATCCTGTTACTGAAGGAATGGAAATCGAAACAAATACCCTTCGTGTCCAGAATGCTCGTAAGAAAACCTTGGAGCTTATCCTATCAACACATAACCGCAAATGTCTTTCATGCGTTCGTTCGGGCAGCTGCGAATTACAGACACTTTGCCATGACTTAGGCGTTGAGAACGAAGGCGTTTATGATGGTGCAAAACCTGTATATGAAATTGATTACAGCGCACCTCATATGGTTCGTGATAACAACAAATGTATTCTTTGCCGTCGTTGCGTTGCAGCTTGTTCAGCTCAGCATGTTGGCGTTATTGGTGTTAACGATCGTGGATTTGATACACATATCGGATCTGCATTCGATAAGCAATTGAATGAGGTCGCTTGTATTTCTTGCGGACAATGCATTGTTAACTGCCCAACAGGCGCTCTTTATGAAAAGGATGATACCGACAAGGTGTTTGCTGCTTTGGGAGATCCAACAAAAACAATTATTGTGCAGACAGCTCCGGCTGTTCGTGCTGCTTTAGGCGAAAGCTTCGGCTTGCCGATTGGAACAAACGTAACAGGTAAGATGGTTGCTGCTCTTCGTCGCCTTGGATTCGACAAGGTGTTTGATACAGATTTCTCCGCTGACCTTACAATCATGGAAGAGGGAACAGAGTTCATTGATAGAGTAAAGAATGGTGGAAAACTTCCCCTTATCACTTCTTGCTCACCGGGATGGATTAAGTTCTGCGAAATGTATCATCCGGATATGCTAGAGAATATTTCAACTTGCAAATCACCACAACAGATGTTTGGTGCAATTATTAAAACTTGGTATGCAGAGAAGAACGGCCTTAGCCCTAAGGACATTGTTTCAGTATCTGTTATGCCTTGTACCGCAAAGAAGTTTGAAATTGGCCGTGAGGATCAGAGCGCCGCAGGTGAAGGCATTCCTGACCTTGATATCACAATCACAACTCGCGAGCTTGCAAGAATGATTGAGCGTGCAGGAATCAACTTCAATATGTTGCCGGACGAACAGTATGATAATCCGCTTGGCGAAGCCAGTGGTGCGGCTGTTATCTTCGGTGCGACCGGTGGTGTTATGGAGGCTGCGCTTCGTACAGTTGTTGAAGTACTTGAAGGCAAAGAAATGGGCAACGTTGATTATGAAGTTGTTCGTGGAACCGCTCCATTTAAGGCAGCGACGCTCAATGTTGCCGGAATGGATGTTAAGGTTGCAGTTGTAAGCGGAATGGAAGCTGCTCATGAACTTCTTAAAAAGGTTGAGAGTGGCGAGGAGCAATATCACTTTATCGAAATCATGGGTTGTCCGGGCGGTTGCGTAAATGGTGGCGGCCAGCCAATTCAGCCTGCATCAGTTCGCAGCTTCACTGATATTAAGGGCCTTCGTGCATCTGCTCTTTATTCAGATGATAAGGCAAATAAGATAAGAAAGTCACATGATAATCCAATGATCAAGGAACTCTATAAAGAATTTTTTGGAGAACCTGGTAGTCATTTGGCTCACAATATTTTGCACACAACGTATAAAGACCGTTCAAAAGATTATATTAAATAAGGCTTTAAAACAAAAAAAGTGGCAGTCGTTTTTAATGAAACGACTGCCACTTTTTTGATTGAAAAATAATTCAAATAATAGAATATACAGATGTTTTAAGCAGACTAATATATAAATCAAACTGTTGCTGCGAAATGCTTTTAGGATAACTCATAATTTTTAGCGGCAGAAGTTCTTGACCTTCTCTTAACGGTGGCTGGAAATATTCAAAGTCATTTAAAATAAATCCAAGGCGTTTATAAAATCCTATTCGACGCACTGCTATTTCGTTATTAGGAGGTTCGACTTCAAGAATAACAATTTTATTTTTGTTAGCTATATATTCTTGAATAATAGTACGTCCGATACCACTGCCACGAAGTTTAAAGCGCACGGCAAGATGTTCTACAAAGCAAAACTGGTTAAACTCCCATGTGGCGATAAAGCCTGAGATAACATTGTTCTGCTGCTTTAAATGAATTTTATAATTAGGGCACGAAAGCAGCTTTTTTTGCCCTTGTCGTGTGCGTATTTCTGAGGGAGGAAATGAATCCTCCATTATTTCATATATTTGATTAAAGTCCATCTTCATTTTTCTCCGATATCATTTGTACTTATGATATCAAAAATAAGACGAACTTGCAAATATATTCAATTATTTATTATTTTTCATAGTTGGAGGAATGGGTGGCCGTAGTTCTATTATATCATCATACGATTCCTGTTCATCAATATCTTGATAAACAGCAGGAATCAGACCGGTAAAATCTGTTGCAGAAGCTGTTGAGTTTGATAAATCATCGATATCATTTTGATAATCTTCCGGGAAATAATTGTAATCCGGTTTTTTACTTTTATCCATCTATAGCACCTCCTTATTTTTTTATAATATGTTTTTAAAATGATATTATTCAAATAAAAATGTTAAAATAAAAAAATCACCAAGCAGTGTGAAGCTCGGTGATTTTCGGCGTTATGTATAATAATTATTTTCTAAAATTATTGTGCCATTGTATACTCGATTTTGAACCAATCGCCGTCGTTAACCGGTTGTGTATCGGTACCGACAGTGCAATATTCATCGTTAACATAGAATGACCAGTAGGCTTTGTCCTCTTCATAAACGGCTTTCACACCATTTACTGTTTCAACCATTAGGCCGTATTCAGATTCTTCTCCGGTCATGGTGAATCCATCTAACTCTTCAAGAGCCTGCCTTAGATTTTCTGCATCAGTATTGCTGCTGTATGTTTTGGTTGCACCTTCGTTATCCACAACATCAACTGTAATGGCTTTTGCGCCCTCGGTTGTCTTAGGACCATAAACACTGTAAATTGATAATGCTGCTACAACCACAATAACTAACGCGATAAGACCGATGACTATTTGTTTGACATTGCCTTTTTTCTTTATGTTTTCCATAACTCTAACCTCCTAAATTTTTGGAAACGCCACTTTCCATGTGTAAAAAAAGAAAATCCCTTTGCATAAGCAAAAGGATTGGTGAGTAAAGTAATTACATATTGTGAATATGAAATTTCTAGTATAATGTTAATTTCAAACTATTTGCATATCACAAATCGCAAAAATTATTATACTTGTACCAACCA
This sequence comes from Oscillospiraceae bacterium, assembly GCA_029004655.1. Taxonomy (GTDB): domain Bacteria; phylum Bacillota; class Clostridia; order Oscillospirales; family Acutalibacteraceae; genus STF2-152. Next base: position 21,115 of record JAQVYP010000005.1, read on the forward strand.
ATTCCTCGTGGCTTTAGTACTGATACAAGGCAGGTCTTCTGACTTAAAGATTATCATTCTTATCTAGCCTTCCCAAGGTTCACAACCCAGTGGCTCAAGGCTTTCACACCTCGATAAGAACTCCCTTTTTACAGCGACGAGATCGCACAGGAATTTCACCTGTTTCCCTTTTCACCAAACAAAGATTCATCTTTATTTGGCACCTAATATCAACGCAATATATTCTTTTTTCGTGATAATTGTATCATATACAAACGTTTAATGCAAGTATATCGGAAAACAATAATTCGGCATACTGCTGACACAAGCCGGATTAGGCGGGGATTTTGTTTGACACTTTGTCGCCAATATAGATGCTATGCAATAAATATTACACTTTAAACACTGATATTGAATACAATATTGGAAAAACGTCATGTGTTACAACACCTGTTGCTACTTGGTGTGCTTTATATAATTTAAAACTGTATACAGTTATTTCATCAAGTATTGCCGCTACCGCTGAACAATTTATAGCATGCATTAAGGCTTCTATTGAAGATAATCCGAAAATCGAAGCGGCATTCGGTAATGTTATAAATAAGAAACTTAAATATAACTCTGAAGAAATCGAATTAGATACAAAGCCTATGAGGACTATGATTCAGTCAATACCATGTACTTCATCATTTAGGGGACGTACCTATTGCGGTGAGCGAATATCTCTTTTACTTTGTGATGATATGCAAAATGAAAATATCATTGTTACTGAAAATGCTTGTGAAGCACTTATTTCTCGCTTTAATCAAGATGCAAGTATGGCATTGCAAAGAAATAATAATCACGTTATAGCATTAGGAACACTTCAAAAAACTGGAGATTTATATGATTATTTCCGGCATTCAATTGCGTGGATGAGTCGAGAAGAAAAAGGCATTTTAATTGATAATTTACATGAGTATTTTGCAAATCATGAATACTGGATGGAATGTAAAAAAATAATGACTGATAAGACAAATCCTAATGCTATATTGTACGCTAAAGAATACTATCTTCAGCATATTGATGATATGCAGTATCCTAGAATATGGGATTATTTTGATTGTTTCGACTTAGCAAAGGAATATTTTGAGGATCCGGTTAGAATTGAGCGAGAATTTCAAGGAAATTTAACTAATGTTGGAGAAAGACGAATAAAAACACTTATTACAAAGTCTAAAGATGAGTTTGAAAATAATGAATTAAATTTTGTTAAATCAATTCTTAGTGTGGATCCCGCCGTAGGCATTAAAGCTAAAAATGACTTTAGCGCATTTTGTGTATTGTCTGAAACTGATACAGGAATTAGATATGCTCGAAAATGCTTGATAGCAAAACTTCAATTTGAGGATTATATTGCTATGATAATTAAACTGTTAGAAGATTATGAAAATGTCACACATATTTCTATTGAACGTAACACGTTTCAAGGAAGTGACGTTATTAAACTAAAAGAATTGATAGATAAACATATAACTCTAAGAGGTAGAAATTTAACAATAATTAATAAGATGAGAAATAAGAATAAAGAAAATCGCATTAACAGTACAATTCCAGAAATAAATTCAGGAAGCGTTATATTTAACAAAGAGGATGAACAAGCTATTGAACAAATTAAAGAATGGGCAGGGACACGATATACAACTCACGATGACATGATTGACTGTCTTACAGATGCAATAGAGAATATATCCCAAATAGAAACAGTATCAAAAATGAGGGTTATGAATTTATCCTTTTTGGGACTATAAAATATGAAAAGAAGGTATTTATAATGAAAAATATTAAGAATATGTTTGGAAAATTAAAAAATATGCCCATCAAGAAAGCAACATCCTTTGAAGCCGAAGAAATTACAGGCGACAAACCAGACATTAAACTTTCAGTTGAAGGGCATGGCATTGAAAACGTGAAGATAGTTGGAATTAATTAGCTGTATATACTATAAAAGCAATATATAACAAAAATAAAGATGAAAAGAAGTGAATTATTATAAACGATAATATTATAAAAGAACTTATACAAGACTATCATTCCAATTTAAGTAATTATAGATTGATGCTTGATTATTACAACGGCATGAATACGTCGTGCCAAACTTAACACTTGAGCCGCTCAGATTTTACACTTGCGACGGTGAGAATTAACAGTCGCGGCGGCGGGATTTTACACCCCCACGAGGATAAAAATCTGTAGTAATATTGAAT